>JAGQHH010000123.1 GCA_020431945.1 Cyanobacteria bacterium HKST-UBA02
CAGGGTGCCGGCGGTATCGACCATGTCGTCCACCATGATCACGTCTTTGCCTTTCACGTCACCGACGACGGTCATTACTTCGGCAACGTTGTGCTGGCTGCGGCGCTTGTCGATGATGGCGATGGGCGCGTCGTCGAGCTTCTTGGCGAAAGCGCGGGTACGGGACACGCCGCCGACATCGGGGCTGACCAGCACGACTTCGTCGAGATCCATGGTCCTTATATAGTCCAGGAGCACCGGCGAGGCATAGAGGTGGTCCACCAGGATATTGAAAAAGCCCATGATCTGAGGAGCATGCAGGTCGAGAGCCACCACCCTCTGAGCGCCGGCGGTGGTGAGCAGGTCAGCCACCAGCTTGGAGGTGATTGCTTCCCGTCCGGCAGCTTTCCGGTCCTGCCTGCCGTAGCCGTAATACGGAATCACTACGGTGATACGCCCGGCGGAGGCTCGTTTGAGAGCATCGAGAAGAATGAGAAGCTCCATGAGATTCTCATTGACCGGCGTGCAGGTCGGCTGGATAACAAAACAGTCGAGACCGCGGACGCTTTCTCGCACCTGAACATAAATCTCACCGTCTGAAAACGGTGAGATTCGAACGGGTGAAAGATGGAGACCCATGTATTCCGCCACTTCCCGGGCAAGTTCGGGATTGGCGGTGCCCGATAAGATCCGCAGATCCGCCTTGCCTCCGGTGAGAATGCGCTGACGAGCGGGCATTTGTGCGACCAAGAGCCTTTCCTCCAAGCGATTTTGCCCATTGTAGATGAACTGGAGGATTCTTGAAAGCTTTCTGGACTAATCTTAAAGCCTTATATAAAGGGCAGCTCCAGAGAGAGAGACAGGGCAAGGGCTCCGCGCAGAGTGCACTTAACATGCTGATATGAGAGCCCTCCCTGGATGAAGGCCGAATAAGGTGGACGCAAAGGACCGTCAGCCGAAAGCTCGATGGTGGAACCCTCCACGAAAGTGCCCCCGGCCATGATCACCTCGTCCTGATAGCCGGGCATGCGGCAGGGCTCAGGATCGACATGGGCATTCACCGGCGAGAATCTTTGCACCGCCTTGCAGAAATTGATCAGCCTGTCCGCCTGGCCGAACTCCACCTGCTGGATGATATCGAAACGCTCATCCATGCTTCCCGGGCTCACTCTCATCCCCAGCTCCTCGAATACCGAGGCGATGAGCATCGCCCCTTTTACCGCCTGACTTACAGTAAACGGTGCCATGAAGAGCCCCTGGAAAAGCAAGCGGTTCTCTCCGAAAGAGAGGCCCATATGACCTCCCACCCCGGGAGCAGTGAGACGATTGAGGGCAGCCTCCACGGCGGTCCGTTTGCCTGCTATGTAACCACCGGCAATGGCAAGACCGCCGCCGGGGTTCTTAATAAGCGACCCGGCAATCAGGTCGGCGCCGCAGGACAGAGGCTCGCGATCCTCTACGAACTCGCCGTAGCAATTGTCCACGATGATCAGCGCCGAAGCGCTCGCCTTCCGCACCGCCTGGCAGAGCCTGGCGATATCGTTGCCGGAGAATGTCCGTCTCGAGCTGCTGTAGCCCCGGGATTTCTGGATATAGAAAACAGAAACAGGTCCCGCGGACTCCACCTTCTCGATGGACTCGATCATTTCAATCTCGCTCACCGAAAGCGGATCGAGATCGAGCTCGACATATTCGACCCCGAGCCGCTTGAGAGAACCGGGCTCGTCCCCGGCTATGCCTAGCACTTCCTCCAGGGAATCGTAAGGGGGACCGGTAAGACAGACGAATCTTCCCCCGGGCTCGACGTTGCCCAGAATGGCGCAGGCCAGGGCATGGGTGCCCGAGACGAATTGCACCCGCACACAGGCGGCCTCGCCACCGAAGACCGAAGCGAAAACATTGTCCAGAACTTCTCTTCCGGCATCGTCCAGACCGTAGCCGGTGTGCGCCGCAAAATACTCCTCGGTGAGCCGGTGATGCCTGAATGCAGCAAGCACCCGCTCCTGATTGACCAGAGCGATGCCGTCCACTTCTTTGAAGCGACTGGCCAGGCGCTCCTCGGCGGCGCTGATTAAATCGTCTACCTTTATTGCCTGTTGCATGACTGCTCTTTTCTGGACTATGCCATTGAACCAGCAGAGAGCCTCAAACGTCAAAGAATTTGTGACTAACTCCAAAGGCAGCATCATCGATATAATCCCCCGGCTCAACCCGGGCGCCCTTCTATTTCAGGAACGCTGCCGCCAGTGCAGCAAGCCGGTGGAAGACAGTCTTCTGCGCCCGGACTATCGAAAGGTCCTGCCCGCTCTGTCAGACTTTCCCGAAAGCCTTTCCGGGCTCACACTCTGTCTGTGCCGGGACTGCACCGCCGGACTGAGAAGCAGCAAGCCGCCCAGGCATGCAGTCAGAGACGAGACGGGCGAAGCTCTTCCGGTCCTCACCGCGGCGGTCTACGACGGAGCCGCCCGCAAGCTCATCCGCAAGCTCAAGTATGACGACGACAGGCTCTGCGCTTTCGACCTGGCACTGATTGCAGTATCGTCCCTGGGCATTGCCGATCTACTTTCAGGCTCCCTGATCGTGCCGGTTCCTCTGCACCGGAGCAAGCAGGCCAGACGAGGCTTCAACCAGGCCGCTCTCATCGCCGTACATATAGCCAGACTGACAGGCGCCCGGGTTCTTCCCCGGGCCCTCCGCCGAACAAGAGACACTGTGCCTCAATTCGGTCTCTGCCTGGCAGAGCGCCGTCAAAATGTTGCCGGAGCCTTCGAGCCCGATGGAGAATGCAAAGATGAGTTCTCAGATAGAGAAGTCCTCATCCTGGATGATGTATTCACCACCGGCAGCACGATCAGCCAGTGCGCCACGGCTCTGCGAAAAGGCGGCTGGCAGAGAACAGTCGCCCTCACCATAGCCCGGGCGCCTTTCGAGACATTCTAGATAGCCCTCAGCCTACTTCATCGAGGGTTTCGGCGAAGGCTTTTATTGTCCGCTCCAGATCCGCCGGGGTGTGCATGAGGGACAGGAAAGCCGCCTCGAATTGAGAAGGGGGCCAGTAGACACCTTTTTCGAGAAGCTTTTTCCAGACTCTGGTGAAAAGCTCGGTGTCTGATTTCTTGGCGCTCTCGAAGTCGGTGACCTCGCCTTTCATGAAAAAGACGCTGAGCATGCCGCACACCGAGGCGATAGAGACATGGACACCGGCATCGGAAGCACCTTTCTTGATCCCTTCTACCAGCCTGTCGGTCATATCCTTGAGACGATCGTAGTTGCGGCGATCTTTCAAGACTCTGAGCTGAGCGAGACCTCCGGACATAGCAAGAGGATTGCCCGAGAGCGTTCCGGCCTGGTAGACCTCACCCTGAGGCGCCACCATCTGCATGATTTCTTTCCTGCCGCCGTAAGCGCCCACCGGTAGACCGGCACCGATGACCTTGCCGAGACAGGTAAGATCGGGCTTGATCTCATATAGCTCCTGGGCGCCACCACGGGCGACTCTGAAACCGGTCATCACCTCATCGAAAATGAGCAGGGCACCGTGCTCCTGGCAGAGATCGGCGAGCCCTTTGAGAAATCCCTTGCCCGGCAGAATCACGCCGGCATTGCCTACCACCGGCTCGACGATCACCGCAGCGATGGCGTTCTTGTTTTCGGCGAAAGCCTTCTTGACCTCGTCCAGATCGTTGAAAGGCAGAGACATGGTCATTTTCAAGAGCTCGGCAGGGACTCCCGGACTGCTCGCCAGACCGAGGGTGGCCAGACCGGAGCCGGCTTTCACCAGGAAAGAATCGGCATGACCGTGATAGCAACCGTCAAACTTGATAATCATGTCACGGCCGGTAAAGGCTCTTGCCAGGCGGATTGCCGACATTGTGGCTTCGGTGCCCGAGTTGACCATCCGCACCATCTCGATGGCGGGCATGAATTCGCAGACCAGCTCGGCAAGCTCAACCTCGGTCCGGCAGGGGGCACCGAAACTGGTGCCGCTCATGAGCGCCTCTTCAATCGCCTCGAGGACGCGCGGATGTCTGTGTCCGAGAATCATCGGTCCCCAGGAGCCTACATAATCGATATATTCATTGCCGTCCACATCCACCATGGTGGAGCCGTCGGCACGCTCGATGAAAATCGGATCCGAGTCCACGGCTTTGCAGGCCCGGGCAGGAGAATTGACGCCTCCAGGAATCCTCTCCTGAGCTCTCTCGAAAAGAGACTGGGATCTGGTGGCTGTCCTGGTGGCTTCGAGAGTGTCGGTCATTTTGCTTTTCTCCCTGTCTACTCGGCGACCTGGGCTTTCAATACCCGCTCGATAACCGGCTTCACCATCTTGATTGCTTTCTCGCCGGCCTGGAAGTGCCTGAGCTTGTGCTCGCCGTCGAAGACATAAAAAGCCGGGACGAATTTGTTCTCGAAACGATCGGTGATCTCGTGCCAGTTGTCCACCACGCATGGTTGCCGAACTTCCCATTCATCCATGGCGGCTTTCACGGCATCTACATTGGTATCGCTTTCCTGGCGGGGCATGTGCACCGAGATGATGGAAAGACCGTGAGGCGAGAACTCATCGATCCAGTCATTGATCTCCGGCAGGGACTCCTTGCAGATGCCGCAGCTTATCGACCAGAAATGAATCAAGACCGGCTTGCCTGCCAGATCCTTCGCCGGATCGATGGCGGTGGAGTTGAACCAGTCGGTGCCGCCGTCCAGGGAAGGCAGGGGCGAATCCATACGAAGCGGCATAGGACCTCCTTGAGAAGAATGCTGCCCTTAGAGGCAACAAGTCATATTCTAGCCGGTAGGCGCAAAGAAAAAGTTGCCGGAGACAATGTTTCCGGCAACTTTAATATCTAGCTCGCTGAGCGAATTTCTAGACGGTGAGGGGCTTCTGGCCGGGTTTCCAGTCAGCGCCGCAGAGACCGCCGGTCTTGAGGGCTTCGAGAACACGAAGGGTCTCGTCCACGCTACGACCGGTGTTGAGGCTGTGCACTACTTGATACTGCAGGTAGCCGTCCGGATCGACGATGAAAAGACCGCGCAGAGCGATGCCTTTGTCTTCGAGAAGAACACCATAGTCGCGGCTGACATCTTTGGTGATATCAGAGGCGAGGATGTATTTCAGATCGCCGAGGCCGCCATTGGCTTCGTCGGTCTTGATCCAGGCGCGGTGGCTGTAGACGCTGTCGGTGGAAACGGCGAGGACATCGGCACCGGCTTTCTTGATTTCTTCATACTTCTCGTTGAAGGCTTTCAGCTCGGTCGGGCAGACGAAGGTGAAATCCAGGGGATAGAAGAACATGATCAGCCATTTACCTCTGTAATCGGAAAGGCTGACGTTCTCTTTCAAAGTTTTCATATCCTTCGTAGACGGCATGTCAAACGGAGGAGCTTTTTTTCCAACTTGCAACATATGGCGATAACTCCCATTTATGTGGAACTAACTGCGTAAGAACGAGTTAGCAAATGGTAGATCCCTTAAATGAAATCCGTCATATGTTTAATGGAAATTGTAGATTTGCCGACAAAAACCGTGCTGCTGACAAGCTCTCGGAGAAACAGCGAAAATCGAACTAGCGTTTCTCGCTTTTATTCATCCAGTCTTTGAGAACGCTGGAAAGACCATTTTCAGCGACATAACGTCTGACCAGGGGGCTGTCAGTAGGCCAGCCGATGGTCAGGAGATGGATGAGATGATCGCTCGGGGTCGTGCTCTGCTTGCTTCTTCCGAGTTCGGCTTCGTTGACCGTATCAGCCATTTGTCACCTTGCGTTGAATACATTGAGATTATAACTCAATACTAATATTAAGCGAGTAAAGCCCCTCGATTGACCGTAGCGTGGACGGTTTGATAGTATTTCCATTCGCATATGTAGTTACGCGTCCTTAGGCGGCGACGGACTCATGGTCCGCATTTATTACCCGGCGCAATGCCGAAGCCAAATCATCTGGAGTTTGAGATGTACGCAATAGTTGAAGCCTGCGGTAGGCAATACAAATTAGAGCCCGGCCGCTTCGTAGATGTCGACCTGACAGGCGATGCTGAAGGCGCCGCTCACGTTTTCGACAAAGTCCTCATGCTGGTGGACGGCGACAAATCCACCGTCGGCACCCCCTACGTCGAAGGCGCTACCGTCAAAGCCAAAGTCATCTCCAAACTGGAGAAGAACGAGCAGACCGGCAGGCTCACCTCCAATGTCAGAGACAAGAAAATCATCGTCTACAAGATGAAGCCCAAGAAAGGCACTCGCGTCAAGAAAGGACACCGCCAGCAATATACGCGGGTCATGATCGAGGCCATCGAGAAGGGCGGCAAAGTAATCGCTAAACCCGAATAATTCAAGAATTGAGGATATTCCGTTATGGCACATAAGAAGGGCGCAGGCTCCACACGAAACGGTCGCGACAGCAATCCCAAGCGCCTGGGAGTAAAAGTCTACGGCGGCCAGCTGGTCATCCCCGGCAACGTACTGGTCAGACAGCGTGGTACCAGAATCCACCCTGGCTTCAACGTCAAGAAAGGCTCGGATGATACTCTCTACGCCATGCTTCCCGGCATCGTCCAGTACGAAATCACCCGGGGCCGCAAGAGAGTCAACGTCGTTCCTCATAACGGCGCCCCCCAGTAGATATTTCTCGATTTCTGTTCCCGCCCCTTCCCTCATCGCGCCGCCCACCGGGCGCCTGAAGCCTTTTGCCAGGCCGACCCTGTGAAACACTCCTCTTCCGCTGCCAACATCAGACCCAAAGAGATCGAGCCCTTACTGAGGAGATGGGGACTCCAGAGCGGGATGCAGAGCCGCGCCCAGGAATTCACCGGCCTCGCCTACGACTCGCGCTCTCTGGCCAGGGGCGACATCTTCTTTTGTATTCAGGGCGAGAAGTTCGACGGGAACGACTATGTCAGGCAGGCCGCCGAACAGGGCGCAGCCCTGATCATCAGCGAGAAGCAGAAACCCAACGCTTTCTTCCATCCTTATGTCCAGGTGCCGGACATCCGCCTGGCCATGGCCGACGCTGCCAGCTATTACTACGAGGAGCCCAGCAAAAAGCTTCGTATCCTCGCCGTCACCGGCACCAACGGCAAGACATCCACGACCCATCTGATCGAGCACATTTTCAACGGTGCCGGAAAGAAAGCCGGTCTGGTGGGCACCATGGGTGCCCGATGGCCCAGGAGCGATGCGGGTAAAGCTTATGTGGATATGCACCACACGACGCCTCAGTGTATCGACCTGCAGAGCGTCCTTGCCAGCATGGCGGAAGACCGGGTCACCCATGTGGCCATGGAGGTCTCGAGCCATGCCCTGGTCCTCAAGCGGGTGGAGCTCTGTCATTTCGCCTCCGCCTGTCTGACCAATGTCACCCAGGATCACCTGGACTTCCACAAGACCATGGACAACTACTGGAAGTCCAAGCGCCTTCTTTTCACAGCCCTCACCCAGAGCTGCCACAGCAACCGCTCGGCAATCATCAATATAGACGACGGCTACGCCCGGGAATTCATCAATGCTGTGGACCCGTCCACCAGGGTCTACACCTACGGCTTCAGCAAGGACGCCGATTACAGGGTTCTGGACGCCACCTATAGCCAGTCAGGAACCCGGATCATCCTCAAGACCCCTTCCGGTTCCCTCAATCTGAACACCCCCCTGGTCGGCCATTTCAACGTCTATAACGTCCTGGCCGCCCTGGTAGTCTGCCTGGGCGAAGGGATTCCGCCCTCGGCATGTCTTGACGGCATCGAGACTTTCACCGGCGTGGATGGACGCTTTCAGGTAGTCTCCGCCGGCGGCGGCAACAAAGAGCCTCTCTGCATAGTCGACTACGCCCATTCCCCCGACGGTCTCGAGAACGTCCTCAAAGTCGCCCGGGGTCTCGTGCCCGCAAACGGACGCCTGATAGTGGTTTTTGGCTGCGGCGGGGACCGCGATCGCTCCAAGCGCCCCCAGATGGGCTCCATTGCCGAGGTCCATGCCGACCGGGTCTTCGTCACTTCGGACAATCCGCGCTCCGAGGACCCCAAGATGATCATCGCCGACATCCTGGCTGGAATCACCCGGATCAAAGACGTGGTTGTGGAGCAGGATCGCGAGAAAGCCATCCACGCAGCCATAGCCGAGGCTGGCAGCAACGACGTCGTAGTAGTGGCGGGTAAGGGTCACGAGACATACCAGCTTATAAAGGATGAGGTCCTGGACTTCGACGATCGGATCAAGGTCCGGGAAGCCCTGGAAGCACGTCTGAAATAGGACCCTGCCAGGGGTATAATCTTAGGGTCTAAATCGAACTCAAGTCAGGCCCGAGAAACACCGGCAGTGGGAATCAGTTTTCACATAACCTCAGTCAGGGAAGGCACCATCTTCAACGTGATGCAGTTCCTGAGCCTGGAACGTGTCACCGGGACTCTGACCATCAGCTTCGGCCGCGATATCCCCCAGGTCTCGATCTATTTCGTAGCCGGCAATATTACCACCGCAGAATTCGGAGCCATAGTCGGGGACGCGGTTCTCGACGTGCTTCTCTGTCAGGAGTTCGCCATAAAAGAAGTCAATTTCGACCCCGGTCGCATGCGCGAGGTCAATGAAGAAGCCATCATTGTGCACGCCACGAGCCTCTCCGGCGCCATGCTCAATGTCTCGAAAGACGTGGACAAGTGCGAAGCCCGCTCGCTCATCTACGGCATGATGCCCATGAAAGACCGAAACTCGAGCAATATAAACAGCCTTTTGCATCTGCTCAACGATTTCAACAATTACGAGAACACCCTCAAAAAGGCTCCCCGGGACGGCAAGGACAAAGCCGCTCCCCTCAAGCAATGCGTACTGATCACCCGGGCATTGCGCGGTGGTGTGCTCGCCTATCAAACTCCCATGATCTCGTTGAAAGCGATCCGTCCCCTCATCGATATAGTCCAGCCCCTGAGCGAGAAAGAGACCAACAATCTGCGCGGCTATATGAAGAGCCTCCTGCCTCATCCCAAAGCGACCCATATCTCCATCGAGCGTTTCTACGCCTTCAGCAGCGCCATCGAGTCCATAGCCCAGAGGCGATCCGGCGATGTCGGCGAGAGGGCTCGTAAAACCATCCGCGCCCTCATTCAACAAGCCACCAAATCCGGTGAGGCTGCTCAGGTCTGATCTCGGCAAGTAAGACCAACATTACACGGTCTGTTTGGTAGCAATCTCAAATCCATCAATTTCGTGCATAATGAAAACTGGAGGTTCCTGCCGCATATCCGATGATCGACGCCTTCCACGATATGAGATTGAAGCTCCTCGCCCCCCTGGGGCGCTTTGCCATGCCCGACGGTTACTGGGAGAATCCGGCGTCCGCGGCGGAAGTGCCTGCCTGCCACCTGACCTTCGACGACGGTCCGTATCCCGAGACCACCCCCCGGCTCCTGGAGCTCCTGGAGCGCGAAGGCATCAAAGCCACTTTCTTTTTCATGGGACGCAATGTCCTCAAGTATCCTCACCTGGCAGCCATGGTCGCCCGGGCCGGACACGAGATCGGTAATCACACCCACAACCACCTGCCCCTTCTGGCCATGCCGGAGCGTGTCTTCGCCTCCGAGCTGGATCGAACCAGCGAGCTGATTTTCGACGCCACCGGGGTGCGAACAAAAGTCTTCAGACCGCCTTTCGGTATTATCGACCGGGGCAAAGCTCTGGCGGTGGCGGAAAGAGACATGCGCCTGGTCTATTTCGGCGCCGTTGCCGAAGACTGGAATCCTATAGGAGCCAGAGAAGTAGCCAGGCGGATCATGGCCCAGATCCGTCCGGGATCCCTGGTGGTTCTGCATGAAAGCAAAAACTTCGCCAGCCAGTGTCTCGACTCCACCGCCGCCATTATCGAGCGAGCCCGGGACCGCGGGCTCTCCTTCGATACCATAGTCCCCTGATTTGATTCTGATGGCGGCCTGAACGTGCTAAATTAATTCCCGGTACTGCCGTACTGAAGGTCGGGAGGCACGGGTATTGCTTGACTTCAAACCACCCAAAGACAACGAGCTGATCATAGGCTGCTTGAAGCTCCTCTGGCCTGTGGTGACCAGGCTTCGAATGCGAGGCGCCACCCTGGTGGTGGAACCCTCGGATGTCGAGAAATTCAAGAAGCTCCGGGGCAAACGCGCCCTGGTCTGCCCGAATCACAGCAACCGTCACGATCCCGAGGTGATGTTCGGCTTCGGTCTGGCGGTGGATGAGGAGTTCAATTTCATCGCCGCCAGGGAAGTCTTCGACTATAACAACGGGCGCAATGGCTGGCTCCTGCAGCGAGTCGGCACTTACTCCGTGGTTCGCGGTGCCGTGGACCGGGACTCTTTCAAGACCACCCGGGATATCCTTGCTCATGGCAAGAAAAAGCTGGTTCTCTTTCCGGAAGGCGAGATCTCCAAGCAGAACGACTTTCTCATGCCCCTGGAATCCGG
>JAGQHH010000124.1 GCA_020431945.1 Cyanobacteria bacterium HKST-UBA02
GCATATGGGCTGGGACGGCATGCTCTACAACTCTATGGGTGAGCGCCTGCAGGGGCTGTCTTTCGCGATTCACCATCAGCTCGAGTCACTGCCCAGGGATCGGTGGCAGGCGGTCCTGGATGACTATGGCAAGTTCTATAGCGTTCGCCTGTCGGTATTCGATATGGACGGCGCGCAGCTCGCCGGCGAAAGGCTCGACCTTCCCGACAATGTGCGAGCGAGAATGAAGGACCTCCATCCGGGTCCGCCACCACCCGGGGTGCTCACTTTTCATGAGCGAATGCCACCACCGGGGGCACCACCGGGGGCACCACCCGGAGCACAATTCAGAACGCCATTCGGAACGCACCCGGGACCGCCGCCACCTCCTCCGGGGCCGCCCCCTCCTCCGGGAGCGCCACCACCTCATGACGATGTTCTCGATATATTCAAGCCACCGGGAGGACGCCGAGGCCCGCCCGGACCCCCACACCACTTCGTCGTCCACACGCCGGGGCACTACTTCATAGGAGCGTTTATACCTTTGAGACGCGATCCACCGGCCGCAGGGATATTGCTCGCTGATACGAGCAACATCTGGCAAACCAGACTGGTAGCCGATGTCCAGAATATTCTCCTGGTCGCTCTCGGCCTGCTTTTCGTTTCACTGCTCATCTGGACTCCATTCGTGATCGGGCTGACCCGCTCCCTGAGCCGGTTGACCGGCGCGACTGAGCGGATAGCCGAAGGGAAATTCGATACCCGACTTGCCATCGATCGGGGCGACGAGATAGGCAGACTGGCACAGGCTATCGACTCGATGTCAGCGCGACTGAGCTCCTATGTCTCCGGACAGAAACGCTTTCTCGGCGACATTGCCCACGAGCTTTGCTCGCCGGTGGCCAGGCTGCAAGTCGCCATCGAGCTTCTCAAGCAAGCTCAGGGCGCCGCCCGCGAGCGTGCCGTCGAAGACATCGACGAAGAGATGAAAGAGATCACCAGCCTGATAAACGAGCTCCTGGCTTTCTCCAAGGCAGGCATCAGCGGTCATGAGACCAGGCTCGAGACCATCGATCTCGCGAAGCTGATCGATTCGGTAATAACCAGAGCCGGCTCCGGACAGGACATGGAAGTGAATGTCGAGATGGACGGTGCTCTGTCTTGCCTGGGCGACGAGCTCCTGATCGAGCGGGCTCTCGGTAATGTTCTGCGCAATTGCAGCCGCTATGCCGCCGGCAGTGGACCGGTGACGGTCAAGGTCAAACGAGCCGGCCAGCACGTCGTGATTATCGTGCAGGACAACGGACCGGGAGTACCACCGGAAGACCTGGCTAGACTCACCGAGCCTTTTTACCGTCCCGAGACCTCGCGCTCTCGCGAATCAGGAGGTGTCGGTCTCGGTCTCGCCATCGTCAGAGCCTGTATCGAAGCATGCGGAGGTACGGTCATGGCCCGCAATCGATCCTCAGGAGGCTTCGAGGTGGAGCTCAAGCTCTACGAAGCCAGGGGCAAGCAAGAAAAATCCGATAATTAATCTCAGCAGCCAGTGGCGTCCAGCGCGGAATGCATTGAAAGCGAAGCAGGATGCACGCTCAGCCCCACACATCCATATGTATGCCGATCGGACATCTGAATAATACACATTGGATATGGGCAAAATAGCCATACGCCCCGGCAATGACAGGCGAAGCGATAAAACGCCGACGGGGAGTCAGGGCACTGAATATAGTGCCACGCACAGCGACTCAAAAGGTGGTGTTATGGCAGCGAGAGCTATCTGGAGCGGCATTATCACATTTGGAATGGTAAGCATTCCGGTCAAACTCTATACCGCGACCGACAACAAAGACATCTCTTTCAATCAGCTCCACGCCGATTGCAAATCCAGGGTGAAAGATCACCGATTCTGTCCGACCTGCGACCGCAAGATCGAATACTCTGAAATCGAAAAGGGCTATGAGTACGCCAAGGGGCAGTATGTGGTCCTCACCAAGGAGGATTTCGAGAAGCTTCCCCTCCCCAACAAGAACGCCATCGAGATAAGCTCCTTCGTCGAAGACGAAGAGATTGATGCGGTCTTTTATGACAAGGCATATTACATCGAGCCCGACGAGGCGGCCCGCAAGCCTTTCACCCTTTTCATGCGCGCCATGAGCGAAAAAGGAATGATCGCCATAGCCAAAGTCACGATCAGGACAAAGGAGCGCCTGTGCGCTTTGCGTCCCTACGGCGGCACCCTGATGATGAACACTCTGCTCTATCCAGACGAGGTGCGGGTAGACAAGCATAAAGAGCTCCCCAGTGTGGAGATTTCGGACAAAGAACTGGCCATGGCATCGAGCCTCATCGACCTGATGACCCAGGACTTCGACCCTGAAAGCTATAAAGACAGCTACAGGGAAGCCCTCCTCCAGATGATCGAAGCCAAGCTCGAAGGCAAAGAGATTCACGAAGCACCACAGGCCAGAGAAAGCAATGTCATCGACCTCATGGACGCGCTGCAGGCAAGCATGGAGAGCATCAAAGCCTCCAAGCTCGAGAAGCCCGCTAAGAGCTCCAACAAAGTCGCCGCCAAGGTCGCCAAAAGCGATAATGAGGCGGTGGCAGCCGGCGGCGAGAAGAAGACGAGAAAACGCAAGACAGGTTGAGGCGTGATTGCATAAATCCCTTGATCTGAAAAACCGCAAAGGCGCAAGAGCATCGGTTATACCCGAGAGGCTTGCCCCGATGCTCGCCAGCCTCCCGGAAGGCGAGTACAGCAGACCCGGCATGATCTACGAGCCCAAGCTAGACGGCATGCGAGCCCTGGCTTTCGTCAATAAAGGGCAATGCCGGCTCGTCTCCAGGCGTTTTATCGACATCACCGATCAGTACCCGTCCCTTGCCGCAGAGTTGTCCGGTCTCACCACCGGCGATGCTCTGCTCGACGGCGAGATAATCGCCCTGAATGAAAAAGGCAGGCCGTCCTTTCAGCATCTTCAGCAGCGCATGAATCTATTGAAAAAAGCAGACATCACCCGGGCGGAAGCGACAGTGCCGGTATTCTATTTTGTCTTCGATATCGTCCACGCGCGGGGTTTCGATCTCTGCGCCATGCCCCTGAGCCAACGCAAAGAGGTCCTCTCCGAAAGCCTCAGCCAGTCTGACCGTGTGCGTATTCTCAGTTATTTCGAAGAAGACGGTAGAGCCGCATATGAGGCTTGCATCGAGAACGGTTTCGAGGGGATCGTCGCCAAGAAATTCGACAGCTCCTACGAGCCAGGCAGGCGCTCGACTTGCTGGATCAAGGTAAAGGCCCAGCAGACCGACGAGTTTCTCATCGGCGGATACAAGGCGGGGCAGGGCTCGAGGAGCACCACTTTCGGTGCGTTATTGCTGGGGTCCTACCAGAGGGACGGCAGCCTCCTCTATTGCGGTAGCGTCGGAACAGGCTTCGATCAGCGCCTGCTCAAGGATCTTTTAGAAGCCATGAAACCCCTGGAGCAGAAAGCCTGTCCGTTCATCAACCGTCCCGAAGACAAGAAGAACGTCACCTGGCTGAAGCCGGAGCTGGTAGCCGAGATCAAATTCATGGACTGGACCAGAGACCGCCATCTCCGCACTCCTGTTTTTCTGAGGCTGCGCGATGACAAGGATCCAGTCGATATATGCCTGGAGCCCGTGCGCCGCAATGAAAGCAAGAAGAGCAAACAAAAATCCGCGAAGTCCCCGGCCCAGGAGCTCAGTGAGCTTATCGCCGGAACCGGCGAGGACCGGCTCGAAGCTGTGGTCGAAGGCGACACCCTGGAGTTCAGTCATCTGAGCAAAATAATGTGGCCTGTCGGCAGCACCGCAATCGGTGCCGTAACCAAACGGGATTATCTCGCCTATATAGCGCTTGTATCACCATATAGGCTGGCACACCTCCAGGACAGACCGCTGTCATTTCTTCGCTCTCCGGAGGGGGTCACCGGCAAGCCCTTCTATCAGAAGCACTGGAATCTAGACCTGCCTGACTTCGTCGAGACCTGCCTGGTCGAAAAAGACGGCGAGAGCACCGAGCTTTCGATGTGCAACAATCTCGCTTCCTTGATGTGGTTCACCCAGCACAGCACCATCGAATTTCATGCCTGGCTCTCGAGAATGATCGCTTACCAGAAAGAAGAAATCGGCCCGGGCGACAGCCCTGACTTCATGGTCTTCGACCTGGACTGCCACAGTCAGGACGAGGATAAAGACAAGAAGAGCTACAGGCGAGACTCATTCCTGGCGACCTGCGAGGCGGCAGCCTGGCTCAAGGAAGCCCTCGACCAGGTGAAGCTGGAGGGACTCATGAAGACCTCCGGTCGCAACGGTCTTCATGTCTATGTGCCCATGGTCAATACCCTTGAGCACGAGGAAGCTCGAATTCTTGCCGAGACCATATGCAGATATGTGATTCAGAAGCATCCCGGCAGGGTGACGGTCAATGCCTATGGCGCCAAGCAAGAAGGCCTCATACTTCTCGACTACAGCCCCAACTGCCGTGGCAAGACTCTGGTCGCGCCGTATTCGGCAAGGCTCATGCTGGAGCAAACAGTCTCGGCGCCCATCGAATGGAGCGAGCTGGGGGACATTCTTCCCATAGACCTCACGATAAGTACCGTACCGGAAAGAATCGCCGGCAAGGGTGACCTCTGGGCGGACTGGCAGAAGCGGAGAAAAGACCTCGAATCGATGTTGCGTCGCAAATGAAGATACGAGGACATAGATCAGACGACCAACGGATATACGCAAAACCAGAAGGGCACTATTCCATATCGCCTGGATCCAAATGCGATATATCCGCAGGAGAGATTCTCTAACCTGATCGAAAGAGCGTTGACTTTACCCTGTCTCTGGACTTAAATTGATTGAATCGCCGGGGATGGCGAGCCTCTTCTGGACCGCTTCGCGGTTCTGGTTGATGGATCGTCAACCCGCCTTTCATATCATGCAACGAGTGCGCAATCGCCTTCGATCCGCGTGCGGCTCTTCGGCGCCTGGCATCTCGAGTTCGGAAATGTCGATTCAGTTCGGCATAGCAGAGAGGCTCGCCTTCTCCTGGTGAATAATTGGAATTGCTCAAATGATTCAAACTTCTAGTAGCATAAAGCTGGACAACCTTCTCGAAACCCTGGAGATCTCCGAGCTGGAGCTCAAGCGTTATGCGCTCAGGGCCGAAAAGAATTACCACGAGCTGCACCGCTTGAAAAAGTCGGGGAAGACACGGCGAGTGGTGGCACCCTCGTCCGAGCTCAAAGGACTACAAAGGAAAATCTCCAGGCGCATTCTACGCCACCATGACCTGCACGATTCCTGTACGGGATATCGCCCTGGTCATTCCATCGTTTCCAACGCCCGTCCCCACACAGGCAAACGATTCGTCCTCAATATCGATCTCGAAGATTTCTTCCCGTCCATATCTTTCAATAGAGTAGTCGGTCTGTACCAGAGCCTGGGGCTGGATCGGAACGCAGCCAGACTTCTGGCCCGCGCCACCACTTATAAGGGCGCCCTCCCCCAGGGAGCACCGACATCCCCGGATATCGCCAATTTGGTCTGCCGCACCCTGGACAAGCGGCTGGAAGGCTTCTGCAAAATCAGGCAATGGTCTTATACCCGATACTGCGATGATATCACCATATCCGGTGACACATGCACGGACGGAGCCATGGATACGCTGCGGACGATCATCGAGTCCGAAGGCTTCCGCATCAACGAAGACAAAACCAGGATGCGTATGAGCCATCAAAGACAAACCGTCACCGGCGTGGTCGTCAACGAGCGACCCAATCTCGAAAGAAGCAAGCGCCGCAAACTCCGGGCTATCTGCCATCAGCTCCGCTGGAACCCTGAAAGCTTCGAAGGGCTCGGCAAAAAGCTAATGGGCAGCCTCAGCTTCGCCAACATGATCGGCGGGCTCCTGAAAAAATCCGATTTCCAGAGCGCCTGGCGTCTTCTCAAAGAGAAGCAGCAGGAAGCCAGACAGGCGAGCACGACCTGAGCCAGCGGAGTCCCTGCTGACACGAGATTCCAGCTCCTGTAGAATGCTTCTTTCTACCGAAGGAATCTCGTGGGCGTCTCACTAGGACTCAATACCAAAGGCAAGACCATTGCGGTGGTCTGTTTTCTTCTTCTGACCGGCTGTACCGGCGACAAGAAAGAGAAGAAGTCGGACTGGCAAGACGACCTGAGAACTGCCAAGATAGCGGCTTTCGCCGACAATCTCGACGAAGCGGAGAAGGGCTTCGAGAAAGTCCTGTCCGAAATATCGAAAGGAGAAAGAGCGGACACAGCCTCTATTGTCGAGGTGAAAGCCAGGCTGGCGCTCGTCTATACGAGAGAGGGCAATTTCGCGAAAGCCTCTCCTTTGATCAAGGATGTCATAGACTTCGTCAAGAAAGGAGCCCTGGACGAAGAGCATTCGGAGATCCTGGTTTTGATCGACGATACCTCGGAAAGCATTCTCCATGGTCCGGGCAGCAAACGGGCCCGTCTCGAGGACAAGCAAGCGGCCCTGGCTCTCCAGGAGTTGAGCCAGGACGAAAATCGGGGCAGGCTGCCGCCGACCCTTCTTGCGATCGCCAGAGCTTATGCCGAAAGAGGCGAGATCGAAAAAGCCCGACCCTATTACAAAAGAGCACTGTCCATCACAGAGGACAGAACGACCGGTAGTTTCACCAGTAACGTCATCCAGCTTCTGAGGCTCTGCGCAGTTCTCGATATAAAGGGCTATCGAGAAGACGCGCAATCGATCAGGGAACAGGTCAAGAACTTCTACCCGAAGAGCGGGCCGGAAAAGAGAGAAGCCATCTTTCTCGAGATGCTCGGCAAGGCCTATATCGACGAAGGTCTGTACAGCAAAGCACTTGTCCCTCTGAGCAAATCTCTGGATTTGCATAAGAAACTCAAGCACCCGGACCCGTTGTCCAACTCCCGCACAATGTCCATGCTGGCTCGATGCAAGGAAGCTCTGGGTGAGCCAGAGGCGGCGGAGCCTCTGCTCAAAACCGCCATAGAGATACAGGAGACATTTCCCGGCAAGAACAACAAAAATCTCTATGAGCGTATGAACGAGTATGCATCGTTTCTCAAAAGACAAAAACGCGATGAAGAAGCGGAGCAATGGCACGACAAATCTCAGGCCCT
>JAGQHH010000125.1 GCA_020431945.1 Cyanobacteria bacterium HKST-UBA02
CACCTCGGTGACCCAGGCCGCCGCCACCGGAGCGCGAGATGCGCTATCCCACCAGGCGGCATCCGAGCTTGGCGGTCCCGGTCGTGATCGCGATCAGCGCAGCAATGACAAGGTCAACGAAACCAACACCGCCGGAGACGACCCCAGTGAACATTGCCGGAGCGAGGTCGTCGCTTCCCTGGCTAAAGGAGAGATAGATCCCGCCACCGCCGAGGGCGAGAGAAAATCTCCTGGCGATCTCGACGATCCTCAGACAGACGCTCTCTATGCTGCCGGTATCGCCGGTGATGCCAGCTTCAAGGGTATGCCCGGAGCCGCCGAGGCAGGAGCTCTGCAGAAGGGACCCTACAATCCGGCGGATTTCCCGAGCCAGGATTTCACGCCTTACGATACAACCGATCTCAATAAAGAGGTCACGCCCTATTCCGAGACCGACCGTCCTCCCATGGGTCTCGATCAATCGCTCCAGGAGCTGCACAAGCTCACCGACGGTAAAATGGGCAAGGACCAGGCAGGTTTCGATCAGAACCTGCAAAAATTCCTCGAACGCACTGATGTAAGCGACGAGAAGAAAGCCGAGACCATCCAGAACCTCACCGACATGCTCCGGGCCGGCGATGCCGGTGTTACAGGTCCCGGTCAGGGCGGTGTCGAGCACAATTATCTCGGCACCGGTGCCGAGCTCTCCCAGAATATGCGCAAAGTCGTGGCCGGAGCCATGGACAATGCCGCCAATCCCAAGGGAATCGACCAGGCGGACAGCAGCCGTTGCAATGCCACCACCGTCGAAGAGCATATGTACAAGCAGGACCCGGCCAACGCCACTGCCAAGCTCAAAGAAGTCGCCCTGCGCGCTACTTTCACCGGCGATTCCTACCATAACGGCACCTATGCGGCGAAAGTTCCGGAAGGTATTTTCAAGGCAGCCATAGCCGATGTGGGCGGTGATACCCAGAGCGGCAACGAGGTCATGAACTCCGCCTCCGGCCTTCTCACCGGCGGTCTCATCAACCATGCTCTGAAGCCTCAGGGACGAGCCTTCACCGATACTGCGGACGCGGGGAAAGGAGATTCCGGCGAGCGCCTGGTGGATCTCCAGACCGGTAAGGTCATGGGTGACTTCTCCGGCATGGGTGCTTATGACATAGCCAATATGCTCAAAGCCGGCAATGTCCACGATGTAAATGTGATCTCCGCCGACAAGAGCTTCTCGTACAAAGGCAGCACCGATGGTGTCGTCCATGTAGACGACCCCAGCCAGCTCGGGAATGCTGTCGGCAAAGAAGGCGCGATTCTTTTCGTCAACAGCGGTAACCGCCTGATCACCGGCAGGGACAATCTCCAGGGCGGCGGCCATGTGGTGAGCATCTATCAGGCAACCGATTCCGCCGGCAATCCCACAGGACAATTCGAGATGTCCGACCAGTATGGCAGCCAGCGCGACCGCACCGGAATCTCAGGTCGAGCCCTCTTCAATGCTTCGGCAGGCCGGAACGGCAGCGCCGATCATCTGGCTGCCAGCGAGTACGGTGTACGCACCGACGGCCAGTCCACCGCTTTTGGTTACAACGCGGCTACCGATCGCCAGACCCGGGATCACGATGCCAGCAAGTCTACCGTTCCCGGCGGTCACCGCACCTCCGACGCTCCGGGCGTCTTCTCCAAAGACCAGCTCGATCAACTCGACAGGCGGCAGGAGCAACTGCACAAGGGGTTGCCCGAAGACGAAGACAAACGCAAGCCCGAAGAAGAGCCCAAGAAGAGAGCCGATGGCGGTGACACCGGAGAAGCAGGCCGGCTGCTCAGCCAGATCGCTTCCCTGGACGCGCGTATCCAGGCTCAACTGGACAACGCTCCGGGCATCGCCGCGCTTCTGTCCCAGGAAGCGGACCTCTATTCGAGGCTCGCTCTCACCCAGGTAGCCTGAGGCTTCAAGAAGGCGACGAGTTCATCAGGGCTTTGAGAAGCTCTTCTTCCTCTTCCGCCGCCAGCATGAAGGACTCCTGCTGGTTCGGGAATTGCTGGCTCATCACGTCGTCAGCATAGCGCCTGACGGCATCGGTGCAGATCTGATCGAGATCGGCATAACGCCTGACGAAACGCGGTTGGAAATCGGTATATTTGCCGAGCAGGTCGTCGGTGACGAGAATCTGACCGTCGCATTCATTGCCCGCGCCTATGCCGATAGTGGGAATCTCGAGACGGGACGAGATGATTTTCGAAACCGAAGCCGGCACCATCTCCAGTACCACGCTGAAGGCTCCGGCCTTTTGCAAATCGAGGGCGTCATTGACGAGCTTATAGGCAGCTTCGGCAGAGCGTCCCTGGACGCGGGTGCCGCCCAGACCGTGGATCGACTGGGGGGTGAAACCGAGATGGCCCATTACCGGGATGCCCATGCCGGTAAGTCGGCTGATGATCTGCAGGGTGAGATCGGTGGAGCCTTCCAGTTTGACTGCCTGGGCAGCGGCTTCTTTGATGAATCGTCCGGCATTGGTAATCGCCTGGGTGACGTCCACCTGATAAGACATGAAAGGCAGGTCCGCCACCACCATGGCCCTCTGGGCGCCCCGGGTGACTGCTTTGGTGTGATGGAGCATCTCCTCCATGGAGACTGCATGGGTCGTCTTGTGACCCAGTGCCACCATGGCCAGGCTGTCGCCGACTAGAATGACATCGACACCGGCATTGTCGAGAATCTTGGCGGTGCTGTAATCGTAAGCAGTGAGGCAGACGATCTTGCGACCTTCACTCTTATATTTCTTCAGCGTCAGGGTGGAGACGTTCTTGGTGGAGACGTGCTTGCTCATGGCCATTACCTGCCTGTAATCGTGATTAGGTTAGCAGAAAATCGGGAGAATGTGGCTAACCGCTCAGAATCCGGTGTCTCTCTGGTATTTCTGACGTTGCTCCTGTCTCACCTCTTCGAGCTGGAGCTTGACGATATGCTTGGGATCGTAGGGGTATTTGCCGGCCAGGTTGTGGAAACGCTTGTACATCCTGCCTGCTTCCACGGGAAGCTGCATCTTCTCGAGTAGAAAAGCCATGTTGTAATAGAGACCGTCATAGTCAGGCATGATCTCGGCGGCTTTCTTGTATTCGCCCATGGCCTGACCGAACTGACCTTCCACTTCGTAGAGAGCCCCCAGGTTCTGGTGTCCTTCGAAACTATACGGATTGAGCTCCAGGACCCGGTTGAAGCTTCGCCTGGCCGACTGGAAATTGCCCTCGTCGGTCTCGTCTATGCCCCGGTCGATGAGAGCCTGGACCTCCTGGGGATCGTAGGTGGGCATGTCCTTTCGGTGTTTTCGATTGCGCTCGGAGTCTTTGACCAGCTCCCTGATATGCTTGAGGATCTCGCGATTGTCGAATGTCTGCTCCGCCACTTCTTTCCAGTCGTTGGAGGCTTTCATCAGATTGCCCTTGTATTCGTTGCTACGGGCTGAGATCTCGCGCATGCTCTTGAGATTGACACCGGGATATTTTTTCGATTCGGTATAGACCGGATTGATCTTGAATGCAGCCGACAGCTCTCTGAGAGCACGGTCGGGATCGCCACGGAGATATCTGAGCTTGGCCAGCTCGTAGTGAGCGGCGGCGCACTGAGGATCGCAACGCAGGGCGATGCGGAATTCTTTTTCCGCCTCGTCCAGATTGCCCTCGGAGCACCAGATCTTGCCCAGGTAATAGTGGACCATGGGATTGTTGGGGATGAGCTTGGCGGCATTCTGGAGTTTGTCCAGGGACTCGCTTATCTCTTTGAGCTCGCCCCGCTCGTATTTTTCGTAGAGAGCCATGCCCAGCTCTCTTTGAGCGGCGAAATAATTGGGCTTCAAATGAATGGCGCTGCGGAACTGCTCGATGGCGGAGTCCAGATCGCCCTGCTCTTTGAGAATGACACCATAGTTGTAATGGGCGTCAGGATAATTCGGATTGATCTGCATGATCGTCTCGAATTCTTTTTTCGCATCCGGAATCTTTCCTGTCTTGTGCAGAAAGATCCCGTAATTGTTTCTTGCCTCGATGAAGTTGTAGTCGAGACTGACTGCCGAGCGGAACCACATATTGGCGTCGTAGTTATTGCCCATCTCGGCATAGGAGAGAGCAAGCAGATGGATGATGTCTTTGTCGGCATGATTGAAATTCTTGGCTGCTTTGAGGATCTCTGTAGCCGCAGCGAAGTCGCCATAGTTGAAGGCCTGCTTGGCTCTCTGATAGAGCTCAGTGGCTTTGGCCGGGCTCTGACCCCCGGCGCCGGGATTGCTATAGCTCTGGGCCAGGGCGCCGGGCGCCGCAACTAAAATGATAGTCAGAAATACTGCGAGCTTTTTCCTCATTCAGGTCCCGGTAATCAGGGCGACCTGTTCATCTTAGCGCGATTTTTTCTTACTGTCCGGCGTTTTCCAGAAGCTCCTGGCGGCGCTTCTCCATCTCGACCAGGTCGGCCATGCTGGAGGATCGGCGTATGCTCTCGCCGATTTTTTCGGACGCTACACCACCGGAGAGAGCCGGGGTATTGCGACCGAGGAACTGCCAGAACCGTGGCTGAGCCTGGAATACTTTTCCTGCTCCAATCCTGGTTTTTTCTGCAAGCTTGGCAGGTCTCAGGACAAGAGTGCCGATGTCGTAGTCTTTACCCAGGGGCTCTACGTGCGGGTCGCCTTCCAGGAATTTCGCCCGGAAATGATCCGAGAAGCGGTTCACTGCGGTATTGGCTTCCTCGGCTGTCATGCCGCGGTTCATCAAGCGCAGGGTGGCGGGCATGCCGGCTCCGCAAACCTGGTTTATCGTGTAGCTGTTGACATCGAACGGTATCGATTCCGGTGCCTTGCCGGAGGCGATGGCATCGACCCAGACATCGGCCAGCTCGCTCATCTTCCGGTAGTTGGAGGGAAGATCCGGGAGAATCTCTTTGAAGGTCTTGCCTTTCAGAGCTGCCAGGGGGGTGTTGAGCTGGGCGTCCACCAGGTGCGGAATCACCGCTTCGATTTCGGCTCTGGGAATGGTGATTTTCTCGCCGGGCTTATCGAGGTTTGCCCAGACATAGTCGCCGTCTCTGGACGATGTCTTGGCGTAGGCTTCGATTGCTTTTGCCGACTCGAGCAGAAGCGGATCGCCGTTTGCCAGCGCCTTCACGGTGGAGGCAATGATCAGGGGTCTGTAGGCGTCGATGCCGTGAGGCTCGAAACCTAGATCCTTGGGACCGGACGAGAATTCGGAGCCATACATGCTGCGGTTCTCGAGCTTGCCGCCGGTGCGAAGACCCTGAAGCAGGGCTCCCAGGGATGTGGCTGTGTTCGGACCGGTCCAGGCCGCGCCCCATATGTCGGCGGTGTTTTCGTTTGCCTGGGCTTTGAGAATCTGCTCGATGAGCTCCAGTTTCGTTACTTCTCTGCCATCGGGAAGCTTGACGATCTGATCGGGGAGTTTTGGATCGATGGACTCGAGACCCTGTCTCACAGCCTTGCCGATCACCTGGTCCCGGATGGAGCTCTCGAAACGGAGCAGTCCACCGTACTGGTCGTGACCGATCTCGTGCCCGTTGATGCCGCTTGCGGCGTTGCCGCGCATCTCGTACATGTTACGAGGCCAGATAACGGTGTCCACATCCCAGACATCGTTGATCTCGGGAATGGTGTGCGGTCCGGCGCCGCCATCATGCTTGACGGCGAATATGGGCGGGTTCTTGGCTTGCAGGACTTCGTCCGGCTCGAGACCGGCTCTTCTCAGTCCCTGTTGAAGACCGGTATGGATCTCCCGGGCGAGAAGATTCAGCTCTTTGGCGAGAATGGCAGACTCGCTGCGGTTGCCCATATTGTGCTGGTTGGCGGCATCGCTGAGATAGCGGAAGAGAGTGGCTACCTGTTTATAGTCTTCGACAGACTTGATCTGCCCGCCGAACTCCATCATTTGCTTGCCGGCAATGGAATAGCCCGGATCCAGCGCTTTGTGGTTGGGATCGAGAGCGGTGACCACCGGACCGATATCCTGCTCGAGGCGGTCGGCGACCTGCAGTCGCTCCTGGGACCAGCTGTTCATGCCCTTCGCCTGCATCTTGGCCAGGAGCGCGATATTAGTGGCATCGATTTCGCCCTGTACTTTCGCAGCCAGATCTGTGGGTGTGCCGCTGCCGGTGGTCTCTGCTGTCTCGGTTACTTTTCCTTTGCCGGTGGCCGTGACTTCGGGCTCCGGTCCTCTAAGGGATACCTTGGCGGCGTCGATGCTGGCCCGGGATAGACCGAGCTTGGCCTGGGCTTCCGCCAGGGTGACCTCCTCGGGCTTGATGCCGTTGAGCAGAAGCTCGACGGTGAGTGGCAGCCCGGCTTTCTCTCCGGATTTGAGCTCGAGACCGTTGCGATAGAGACGGGTCTGCTCGAAGTCTCTGCTGACGCGGCTGGCTGTCGCCATGGCTTCTCTCGTCTGGGCTTCGGTCCAGGCTGGCTGCTCGGTGGGTTTGCCGATAAGACCTTCGGTGAGAGCTGTATTCAATCTCTCGGCGCCTCTGCCCAGACGGTTGAAAGACCAGCCGACCGGGGATTTGTCCGAAGTCCAGATATCGGACTTGAATTGCTCGAAGCGGGCGAAACGTGTGGGTCCCAGACCTTTCTCCATGGCTGCTCCCCAGATCTGCTCGGATTTGCCGGCGGCGGCGATTCCGATTCCGGCGTCCCAGCCGAAATGCCCGAGACCGTCTCCCATTGTGGTGGCGGCCTGGTCGAGACTTTTCTGGCTGCGGGCGTCCAGAGCATCGCTGATGCCGTTATAGATTGGTGTGGCAGCGTCTTTCACCAGATAATAGGTCATCACGCCGCCGACTATGGCTCGGCCCACGCCGGTGCGGGGAAGAACCGTCCGCATGCCGATACCGAAAAGGGCTGCCCCTCCCAGTTTGAGGGCCAGCTCGTCAGGATTCTGGACGTCATGAGCGGCGGCTCTAATGAGAGCCTCGGGAGTTTTCGAAAGACCGATGGCGGTCACATAGCCGACCCGGGCTGCTTTGTTCTGGCCCAGTATGGACTGTTCGAAAAGAGGGTCGGGCTGGTTGTCGCTGGCTGCTTTGCCGCCTGCCATATCGAGAAGAGGGTTGGCATTTTTCTTGCCGGTATCGCCATCAGCCTGGGCAAGCTCGAGAAGATTGGTGGGTAGCCTGTCTTCGGTCCTGGTTTTGCCGGCTTCGGGCTGATCGCCTGTTGCTAGAGGATTGGAAGAACCTGTTTGAGTGCCTTCGCCCATTAAAGAAACCTCCGGGACTCCTGCCTGTCAGCAAGGGAATTGGGAACTGCTTTGAAGTTACTTGACAATGCCCCGAGAGTCGATGGGGATTTTCACCCTGGCATTCGTATTTCCCGCACAGAGCTGGCATAATCTTGCTGACCCGAGGCAGAGACCGGGCTTTGAACGAGGAGGTGTTTGTGACAGGCAAAGGGCTCACAGATGAGCGAACCGACAGAATTAAGGGGGCTATTCTGGGGGCGGCGTGCGGGAACGCCCTGGGAGGCAGTTGTGTCGGATTAAATCACAAAGCCATCCTGGGAGCCGCAGGGGTCGCAGTCCTCCAGGATTTCGTGCCCGGTCTGACACGCAGCCGTTTTCCCAGTCACCGGGTGGGGGAGGTCCGTTCTGATTTTCTGCTCGGGCTCAGCCTCGCCGAGGCGGTGGTGGAAGCCGGCGGCCGGTTCGACGGTGGTGTCTTGCGCAAGCGCTTCAAAGGTCTTCTGGAGGACGGAGAATTTCTCAGCTCCGGTGTAGGGGCCCTCTGCCTGGCGTCCATGCGCCGCATGGTGGACGGACTGCCGCCTTCGGTAGACAGGCTCGAGGCTTATCACAGCGCCGGGGCGGCCCGGGCTTTTCCTCTGGGCTGTCTGCCGGATCGCTCCGAGGCGGTGAAGATCGCTGTGGAGCAGGCCGAGCTTACCCATGGCAATCGTTCGGTAGCAGCCGCTGCCGCGGTTATCTCGGACAGTGTCGCATCTTTTGTCGAGGGCACCCGTCTCGATAGCGAAGACGATGTCAGGTCATATGTGAGCCAGGAGCTCGATCTGGCCCGCTCCATAGACGGGCGTTTCGCCGATTTCTGGGACGATGTCGCTCCTGATCTCGACTATTCCAGGCAGGCTACCGATCTTCCTTATTCTCTGGTGAACGTCCAGGCCAGCGTCAATGAATGTGTACCTACAGCAGTCGGTATCTTCCTCATATTCAGGCATGACCTGGAAGCAGCCATCTGCTCGGCAGCGGTGGCCGGCGGCGAGACCGATACAGTCGCCCTGGTGGTGGGTGCCCTGGCCGGTGCCTATCATGGGGCTTCCCGATTTCCCACGCGCTGGCTCGACAAGCTCAGCCACCGGGAGCAGATCGACAGGGTTGTCAAAGACCTGCTCTCGCTCTGGGCGTGATCTTTATTGTGCGAGTCGAGTAAAATACAGCCTCCTCGCATATATAAGGACTCGATTCTATGACAACCAATGTACTGGCGGAGAAAGCAGTGGAAGCATATAAATTGACCGACAAAGTCGCCATAATCACCGGTTCCGGCCGTGGTATCGGTCGCGCTATCGCCGAGAAGCTCCTGTCTGCCGGAGCCCGGGTGGTGATCAGCGACATCAACGAGGAAACCTGCAAAACCACAGCCGCCGAGCTTGCCAGTGAAGGCGGCCAGACCCTGGGTGTGGTTTGCGACGTGACCAATGCGGAAAGCATCGAAAAGCTCGTCGAGCAAGTCCACAAAGAGTGGGGCTCCATCGATATTCTTGTCAATAATGCCGGCATCACCAGAGACAACCTCTATATGAGAATGTCCGAGCAGGAATGGCAGGCAGTGATCGACACCAATCTCACCAGCGCTTTCAAAGTGACCAAGCCGGTTCTCAAGATCATGTCCAAGCAGCGTTCGGGCCGGATCATCAATATTGCCAGCACCACCGGTGTCCACGGCAACTTCGGTCAGGCCAACTACGCTGCCGCCAAAGCCGGTCTTATCGGTTTCACCAAGACTATCGCCCTGGAGTATGCCTCTCGCAGCATCACCAGCAATGCCGTGGCTCCCGGGTTCATCGATACCGCTATGACCCAGGCTCTGGGTGAGGAAAAAATAAGCAAAGTGCTCGAGCGTATCCCTCTGGGACGCATGGGCACTCCCGATGACATCGCCAATGCGGTTCTATTCTTTGCCGGACCGGGCTCTTATGTGACCGGCCAGGTCATGGAAGTGAACGGCGGTCTCTATACGTAACACAGGTTATTCACACATCAGGCATGAGAATGATTGTTCCGGGCTGACGTGATATTCTAGTTGCCCTTGGCATACCTACTAAAGAGTCGGTAGCCAGCAGTTCATCATGCTTATTCGGACATGGGGGTAATAAGGACACATGGATGAGAAGGATGCCTTCGAACGAGTCAAGAAGGTGGCCGTTGCGCAACTCAACGTAAATGGTGACGAAGTAACTCTCGAAGCGAGCTTTACCAAAGATCTAGGCGCTGATTCCCTGGACCAGGTCGAATTAGTAATGGCTCTCGAAGAAGAGTTCGGAATGGAGATTCCGGACGAAGAGGCCGAAAAAATCACGACCGTCGGCGAAGCCGTCAAGTACATCAGCGGCCATCTCTAAACCGCGCTCTATTCGGTACCGTTGATTACGGTGCCGTTTATTTCGGTAGCGTTTGTAGTGTCAGCGGCGGTGCTGACACCGGGGTAGTATTTTGGCTCGAAGGAAATTCGGGAGTCGGTGAGCTGAATGGCTGGAGAACGGGTAGTCGTTACTGGTATCGGTTCAATCTCTTCTGTCGGGATTGGCAAAGACAAATTCTGGGACGGGATCGTCAACGGACGATCCGGTATCAAGAAGGTCGAGTCGATTCCGCCTGAGATTCAATCCGCCTGCAAAATCGCAGGCGAGATCCCTGATTTCGATCCTTCACCCTATATGGACAAGAAGGCGATCCGGCGGACGGACAGATTCATCCAGTTCGCCCTGGCCGCCAGTCATATGGCGGTGGAGGATGCCGGTCTCGATACGAGCAAGGAAGACCCCGAGCGGGTCGGCGTGGTCGTCGGTTCTGCTGCCGGCGGTTTCCAGACCATCGAAGATCAGTTCCGGGTGCTCACCTCCCGCGGACCCGATCGCTGCTCGCCTTTCACCGTGCCCATGCTGATCGTCAATATGGCGGCGGGCTGGGTCTCTATCGCTCACAATGCGAAAGGTCCCAACCTCTGCCAGGTGACAGCCTGCGCCACATCTACCCATTCCATCGGCGACGCTTACCGCATCATCCAGAGAGGCGAGGCAGATGTTATGTTCGCCGGGGGCAGCGAGGCCCCGATCACTTCTCTGGTGATGGCAGGATTCGCCGCTGCCCGCACTCTCTCCACCCGTAATGACGAGCCCGAAAGAGCAAGCCGTCCCTTCGATAAAGATCGCGATGGTTTTGTCATGGGCGAAGGCGGAGCTGTTTTGATTCTGGAGTCCCTGAGCCACGCTCAGGCTCGCGGAGCTCATATCTATGCCGAGGTCGCCGGTTATGGTCTCACCGGTGATGCTTTCGATATCGTGGCGCCGTGCGCCAACGGAGACGGAGCGATAAGGGCCATGCGTCAGGCTATCAAAGAAGCCGGCGTCGATCCCAGCGAAGTAGACTATGTCAACGCTCACGGAACCTCCACTCCGCTGGGCGACCGAGCCGAGACCGTGGCGGTCAAGCAGGTCTTCGGCGAGCATGCCACTTCGGGCAAGCTCATGGTGAGCTCCACCAAGTCCATGACCGGACACCTCCTGGGCGCTGCCGGTGCCATCGAGGCTGCCGTGGCGGTGATGTCCATCGAGCACTCGATAGTGCCTCCCACCATCAACCTGGACAATCCCGATCCCGACTGCGATCTCAACTATGTGCCCAACACAGCCGTCAGAGATCGCTCGGTGAAGATCGCCATGTCGAACAGCTTCGGATTCGGCGGTCATAACGGCAGCTTGCTGTTCAGAAAATTCGAGAGCTAAAAGGCGATGGGCTGGTCCAGTATCGCTTCAATCAGGCAAGCCCTTGCCGACAAGTCAGTCTCTGCCAGGGCTATAGCCGAGAGCTGTATCGCGCAGGTGGAGAGCGAGGATAGCACCACAAACGCTTTTTTAAGTGTTACTGCCGATCTCGCTCTTTCCCAGGCGGATCGCATCGACGCCATGATCGCCTCTGGGGACCCTCTGCCGCCCCTGGCCGGGGTGCCTGTCTGTCTCAAAGACAATATTTGCGTGGCGGGCTATGCCACTACCTGCGCCAGCAAGATCCTGGGCGATTTCAAACCGCCCTACA
This sequence comes from Cyanobacteria bacterium HKST-UBA02, assembly GCA_020431945.1. Next base: position 11,305 of record JAGQHH010000125.1, read on the forward strand.
GCGCCACGGTAGCCGAGCGTCTCTTCGCTGCCGGAGCCGTCTGTATCGGCAAAGGCAATATGGACGAGTTCGCCATGGGCTCGAGCAGCGAGAACACTGCCTTTGCAGTGCCCACCAATCCTCATGATCCGAGCCGGGTGGCGGGAGGAAGCTCCGGAGGACCGGCTATCGCAGTGGCGAAGGGATATTCCACCATCGGTATCGGCTCCGATACCGGCGGCTCTATTCGCCTGCCTGCTTCTTTCTGTGGAGTCGTGGGAATGAAGCCCACTTATGGGCTGGTCAGCCGCTTCGGACTGGTCGCTTATGCCTCCAGCCTGGATCAGATCGGACCCTTCGCCTCTTGCGTGGAAGATGCAGCTACTGTTATTGGTGCCATATATGGTGATGACCCGAAGGACTCTACCTGCCTGAGCGATCCTTTTGCCGGCAGAGCGGAGATGGCTCCGGGAGCCGATTTTGCCGCCGGTCTCGAAAAGCTCGAGCCCTCGTCCGTATGCCGCGATCTCAAGATCGGGATCATCGGCGAGCTCTTCGGCGAAGGTGTCGAGCCCGCCGTGCGTGAAGCCTGCAAGCGTGCTGTGGACAGTCTCGCCGGCGCCGGCGCCAGGGTCGAGGAGGTCAGCCTGCCTCATCTCGAGCATGCCCTGCCGGTTTATTATCTTGTTGCCACCGCCGAGGCGAGCGCCAATCTGGCACGCTTTGATGGTATTAGATACGGTGTGCGCCAGGATGGTGAGGACCTGGTCGATCTCTACAGCCGGAGCCGTGCCATGGGCTTCGGAGACGAGGTCAAGCTGCGAATTATGCTGGGCACCTATGCCCTGAGCTCGGGCTATTATGATGCCTACTACAAGAAAGCCCAGCAAGTGCGGCGTCTGATCAAAGAAGACTTCGACAGGATCTTCGCCGACTATGATGTCCTGGTTTCGCCGACTTCCCCCGAGGTGGCTTTCGGCATCGGTGAGAAGACCGACGATCCTCTCAAAATGTACCTGAGCGATATCGCCACAATTCCGGTGAATCTCGCCGGTCTGCCGTCCCTTTCGATACCCTGCGGCACCGACCCCCGGGGGCTTCCTATCGGCTTGCAGATAATCGGACCGCAACTGGCGGATGCCCTGGTCTTGAGAGTGGCTCGGGCTCTGGAGCTGTGTCACGAGTTCGCTCTTAGCTGAGAATTGCTTAAGTCATTGACGGGAAGCCGCCCGGGCAGCACTTCTCTCGATAAGCATTGGCTTTTTCTTAGAAATATCGGGCACTCTCCAGCCAATGACAAGGTCCTTATTTTGTAGACTATTGAGCATTCCAGATAGGAGCCGTCCGATGACCAGGAAATATGATTTCAGCCAATCTGCTGGTGTCAGCCAGATCGCCTTTGCCGTTGCCCTGATTGTGGCAGGTTCTGCTCCGGCTATGGCACAGAACGACTTTTTCGGTACGACTCTTCCCGGCGCCAGCCAGACCGGAGCCCCTCTCAATGGAATCGGTGGCGCCGCCCCTCCGGCTGCCGAGCCCAATCCTTATGCCGATGCTGCCAATCCCAATGCCGCCGGGGAATACACCGACGATGAGAAGCGCATGCAGAAGAAGTACCATGCCAAGGTAAAGCATGCTCAGGGTCTTATCTCCCGGGGCGAAAAAATGATGAAAGGCAACAAAGAGTCGAAGGAATACAAGAAAGGCAAGATTCTCAAGTCTATCGGCGAGCGCGAGCTGGCGGAGCTGAAAGCCAACAACCCGCTCAAGGATCTGACTGCTCCCCCGGAAGACGGTCTCAAAGTCAAAGAATCATCCGGGGAAGAGTCGGCGACTCAATAAGGAGCTGACATGGGTATGCTGGTCGATATTACGACGGCCGTAGGCGGCACGCCGCTTCTCAAACTCAATTCATTGACCAGGGATCTCAAAGCCACGGTGGCGGTCAAGCTGGAGTCCATGAATCCCCTGGGCTCGGTGAAAGACCGGATCGGGGTTTCGATGGTCCGGGAAGCCGAGCGGGAGAAGCTCATCCGCCCCGGCGAGACCCTCCTGGTCGAGCCGACCTCGGGCAATACCGGCATAGCTCTGGCTTTCGTGGCTGCTTCCCGGGGCTATCGCCTGATCCTTACCATGCCCGAGACAATGTCTATCGAGCGCCGCAAGCTGCTTCTGGCTCTGGGCGCCGAGCTCGTCCTCACCCCCGGTGAGGAAGGCATGAAAGGGGCTGTCAGTCGAGCCGAGCAGATCGTCTCGGACAACCACAAAGCTTTCATGCTCCAGCAATTCAGCAATAAAGCCAATCCCAAGGTTCACCGGGAGACAACTGCCGAGGAGATCTGGAAGGACTCCGAAGGCAAAGTCGACTTTTTCGTGGCCGGTGTCGGAACCGGCGGCACGATCACCGGTGTGGGGCACGTACTCAAGCAGCGCAAACCCTCGGTTAAAGTGGTGGCAGTGGAGCCCAGCGAAAGCCCTGTGATCAGCCAGAGTCTTGCCGGCCAGCCGCTCAAGCCTGCTCCGCACAAGATTCAGGGGATCGGC
>JAGQHH010000010.1:0-389 GCA_020431945.1 Cyanobacteria bacterium HKST-UBA02
AGCGCCTCGGCTCGCGGGCTCGGTGGGTCCCTCCCCACCTCGCGTGTTCGGTGCGCGCTCAGCGCCGCGTGGGGCTGGTGGCGAGCGCCGGTCGGCAAGTCCTGCAATTTTCGACATGTCGTGTCGATTCCTGCAGGAGCTGATAGTCGGTTCCGCCCCTTTCAGTGGTTCACGCGCGAATGCGGGGCCGAGTTCGGGTGAACGCGGCCTCGACACGGGGGCATGAGCGCACAGTTGTTGGCAGGTGGGCCGGTCGCCGAGGCGGTGCTCGACGATGTCCGACGTCGCACCGCTGCCCTCGTCGCTCAGGGGGTCACGCCCGGGCTCGGCACGATCCTCGTCGGCGACGATGGTGCCAGCGCCAGCTACGTCCGCAAGAAGCACGAGAC
>JAGQHH010000010.1:442-10428 GCA_020431945.1 Cyanobacteria bacterium HKST-UBA02
CTGCTCGATGCGGTCGAGCGGTTCAACGCCGACCCGGCGGTGCACGCCTACATCATCCAGCACCCCGTCCCCGAGGGCTTCGACTTCAACGCGGCGTTGCTCGCCATGGCCCCGGAGAAGGACGCCGACGGTCTGCACCCCGTGAACCTGGGTCGGCTCGTGCTGCAGGAGGACGGTCCCGTCCCCTGTACGCCGGCTGGCATTCAGGCGATGTTGCTGCACTACGGCGTCGACATCGCCGGCAAGCACGTGGTGATCGTTGGTCGGGGCCCCACGCTCGGCCGCCCCTTGGCCCTGCTCCTCACGCTGAAGGCCCCGGGCGCCAACGCTGCGGTCACGGTCGTGCACAGCGCCATCGCGGATCTCGCAGATCACACTCGGCGTGCCGATGTCGTCGTCGCCGCTGTTGGCATTCCGAGCTTCGTCACCCCGGACATGGTGCGCCCAGGAGCGGTGGTCGTCAGCGGCGGCATCACCTGGGAGGGTCGCAAGCTCCTCGCTGACGTGGACGAGTCGGTCGGCGAGGTCGCCTCCTGGATCACCCCTCGGCTCGGTGGGGTCGGCCCCACCACCGTGGCGATGCTGTTGCGCAACACTGTCGAGGCGGCGGAGCGGTCGATCCGCTGATCCGAAGCGGCCGGTAGCCTGGCCCAGGTGACCCTCGTCGACGCCCTCCTGGCTGCCGGGACGACCCTGTCGTTCGAGTTCTTTCCTCCGAAGACCGAGAACGCCCAGCGCAACCTGGAGAAGGTCGTCGCCGAACTCGCCACCGTGTCGCCGAGCTTCGTCTCGGTCACCTGCGGCGCGGGGGGACAACCTCACGACCGCACAGCCGAAGTCGTGGCCGACATCAGCCGCACCCGGGACTTCCCGGCGATGGCACACCTCACCTGCGTCGGCCACACCCGCGCCCAGATCGAGGCGCAGCTCGCCGAGTACGCCGCGAACGGCGTGCGCAACATCTTGGCCCTCGCCGGCGACCCACCCGCCGACGGCTCGGAACCCACTGGCGACTTCCGCTACGCGATCGAGCTGGTCGAGCTCATCCGGAGCCACGGCGACTTCTGCGTGGCCGTCGCTGCCCACCCTGAGGTCCACCCCCGCTCGCCCGATCGCGACACCGATCGGCGTCACCTCGCGGAGAAGCTCGAGCTGGCCGACCTCGCCATCACCCAGTTCTTCTTCGACCCGGATCTGTACGCCCGCCTCGTCGACGAGCTCGCGGTGCTCGGAAACGACAAGCCCATCGTGCCCGGCGTGTTCCCCGTGACGAGCCCGGCCGTCGTTCGGCGCTTCGCCGGAATGAACGCCGCAGCGGTGCCCGAAGACTTCTTCGCCCGGGTCGAGGCGGCCGATGCACCGGAGCGGCATCGGATGGCGGTGGACGCTGCAGTCGAGCTGAGTCAGGCCCTTCTCGACCGCGGAGCGCCAGGTGTCCACCTGTACACGATGAACCGGTCAGAGGTGGCGCTCGATGTCGTGGCAGCCCTGGGGTTACGCGGCTGAAACGCAGCTCACGTCGGCCTTCGGGGATCCGATAGGCTGCGCCCTCATGGCCGACAAGATCTCCATCAACGACGACGGGACGCTGAACGTCTCCGACAACCCCATCATCCCCTTCATCGAAGGCGACGGCACCGGCGTCGACATCTGGCCGGCGGCGAAGCACGTCCTGGACGCCGCCGCCGCCAAGTACGGCAAGACCATCGAGTGGCGTGAGGTCCTCGCAGGCGAGAAGGCGTTCAACGAGACGGGCGATTGGCTCCCTCAGGAGACCGTCGACATCTTCTCGGAGTACCTCATCGGTATCAAGGGTCCGCTCACCACGCCCATCGGCGGCGGGTTCCGCAGCCTCAACGTGGCCCTGCGCCAGCTGCTCGATCTGTACGTCTGCCTGCGCCCCGTCCGCTGGTTCACCGGTGTGCCCTCGCCGGTGAAGCACCCCGAGCTGGTCGACATGGTCATCTTCCGGGAGAACACCGAGGATGTCTATGCCGGCATCGAATATCGAGCCGGCTCCCGGGCTGCAGGACGGGTGGCTAAGGCGCTCCGCAAGGAAGGCGTCAAGCTTCGCTCCCGCACCGGTATCGGGATCAAGGTCATTTCCCGGGCCGCCAGCCGCCGTCTGGTCAGGGCTGCTATCCAGTATGCCCTGGAGAACAATCGCAAAGTGGTCACCCTGGTCCACAAGGGAAACATCCAGAAGTTCACCGAAGGTGCCTTCCTGGGTTGGGGGATGGAGCTGGCTCAGGAGGAATTCGCTCCCTTCGTGATCACCGAAGACCAGCTCTGGTCGCATTACGGTGGTGTGATTCCGGAGGGCAAGATCCTGATCAACAGCCGCATCGCCGATGCGATGTTCTATGAGGTCCTGGTGAAGCCAAAGACCCTTTCGGTAATCGCCACCACCAACCTGAATGGCGACTATCTCTCGGACGCCTGCGCTGCCCAGGTCGGTGGTCTCGGAATGGCTCCCGGCGCCAATATCGGCGATGGCTGTGCAATCTTCGAAGCGACTCACGGCACCGCCGGTGACATCGCTGGCAAGAACATGGCCAATCCGGGATCCCTCCTTCTCTCGGCTGTCATGCTCCTCCGGCACATCGGTTTCGGCGAGGCTGCGGATCGCGTGGTCGGGGCGCTGGAGAAGACCATCGCTGACCGTACCGTCACCGGCGACCTCGCCCGGGGTATGGCCGATTCGCGAGAGCTCGGCACCGACGCTTTCGGAGATGCTGTGGTCGCTAATCTCTAGGCGGAAGGTTTTTGAAGGGTCTCGCTCGTATTCACTTGTGAATCGAGCGAGCCCTTTTTCTTTCTGTATTGAAAAACGATGCAATATAGTATGACTCAAATGTGACTGGTTCAACCACATTGCGCTAGCTGCGCGGGGTCAATCGAAGGTCCGGGACGATCTCCCGGAATTCCCGGCATAGCAGGCACAAGGCCTTCGAGTTCAGAAATGAAATGCTGATCTTCCTACTGTTACTGAAAGCATGAAAAACAGTTATTTCAGAAATAGATGTAATGGCTGCAAGGTCTTGTTAGGGTGAGTCAGTCCTCTTGATTTCCTTGTTTTCCTCGAGAAAATAACCCCGAAGACCCAGTCAGTTCTTTCTTTACGAACTCAACCCGACAGCTTTGCCGCTGCCGGATCGACTGTGTCTCGAGCTTCTCGAGAAACGAAACTCTCGTAGCGGTAGACCCCTGGACCTTCAAAACATTCCTGACCTGTTCGGGAGGGAGAACCTATGCACACACTATTTTCGTTTATGGGACTGGCAGTGCTTCTGCTGGTCATCGTTCTGAATGTAAAAGGCATGATGCGCAACGCGCGCCGCAAGGCCATGCGCGGCATGTCTCGCTGCCCTTTCCACCGAAGTCAGCCCACCGGCGCCAGTGGCGATCCCGGATTCGGCTGGCAGGAGCGGTTTCTCGACGGCAGCCCTGCTGAGGAGCATGATTTCATCGCCCGGGCTGTGGCTGAGATCAACGAAGTTCAACGGAACAACCGGAAGGCTTCCGGTGAATCCTGTGTGAGAAGGGCGTTTCACGCCAAGATCCACGCCGGCATCGAGAATGCCGAGTTCACTGTTGCCGAGGACATTCCGGACGCTCTCCGGGTGGGCATTTTCATGCCTGGCAAGAAATATCGCACGGCCATCCGTTTTTCGAACGCCTCGGGCAAGATCCAGCCCGACTCCAAGAAAGACCTGCGCGGTATCGCCTGCCGGTTGAGCACCGAGCTGGGCGACCATGATCTGCTCGCCACCAACGGCTCCGCCTCTCATGCCCGTGACCTGCGGCAGTTCATCGCTTTCGCCCTGGCCATGTCCGGAAGCAAGCTCCTGATCCTGCCCAGGCTGATCTGGAATGTCGGCTTCTTCGAGACGGTGCGTATGTTCAGGACCGTCATCAAGCAGGGCTCCCGCAAGGTGGAGAGCCTATCCACCGAGTCCTACTTCAGCCGCTCTGCTTACGCATTCGGTGATGCGGCTCTGGCCTGGCGTCTGGTTCCTTCGGGAAATCAGCCTGCCGGTGTGTCGCTTTCGGACGGCTATCTGCGCGAGGACTTCGTGGAGCTTCTCCGGCGTGGTTCTCTCTGCTTCGATTTCCAGATCCAGCTTTTCGCCGACGAGGGTCGCACCCCCATCGAGGATGGCTCGGTGGAATGGGACACTCGGCTCATCACCATCGCCCGGCTCACCATTCCGCAACAGGACCTGGAAAGCCCTGAGGCTGCTGCTTCCTGCGAGGCGGTAGAGGAGATGGAGTTCAATCCCTGGCATGTAACCGACGGTATCCGCCCCCTGGGCAGCCAGAATCGCGGCCGCAAGCCGGTCTATATGTCCAGCGTCGCGTTCCGCAAGCAAGGCGAGGAGGCTCCCGGGCCCTTCCGTCCGAAGTCGTCGCGTCAGGGAATCGGACCAGCCAAATATGTCTACTGGAACGCCTTCTACTTCGTCTTGCAGAGCTTCAACCGGGGGCTTGCCCGCAATCCCTACAACAAGGTGAGCTGGGACAAGTGGCCGCCCATCATCGGTCTGTTATATCTGCTTGCGAAGATTCGCTTCAATCGGTCCAACGCCCTCACCGATCCCTATGACTACGCCACCAACGATACGCGCAGTTTCGGCTGCGAGCCCGAGGAGGCGCGTCATCAGATCAACCCGGACGGCACTTATGTGAGCGACCGGGAAGATCCGCAGATGGGCGCCAAGGATACCAGGTTCGGCTCGAACATCCCTCCGAAGCGCGTTCGTCCGGACGTGGAGGGCATGAGCCCCAGCGCCCGGGAAGTAGGCAAGATCCGCTGGCGGCGCATCGACCCTGAGACGGGCCGCGAGATCACCATCCCGGCTCTGATCCTCAACGACCTGGCCGGCTGGTGGATTCAGTTCCAGTTCCACGGCTTCGGCGGCAACACCAAGCGTGATCCGGTGTCTCAGTGTCCGCATATGCTGGCTCGCAGCAAGGAAGATGACTGGCCCGGCGATGTCGCCCTGGTCGACCGCACCACTGCGGACTATACCAGGCTCACCGACGATGGCCGCCCCACGCCCCTCAACGAGCGGGTGCAGGCCTGGATCCAGGGTCAGCTTTATGACACCGATGAAGAGGGGCTCAAGAAGCTGCGCTCTTTCGAAGGTGGCAAGTTCCGCCTGGACGCCAACGGCAATTTGCCGGAAGACCCGGATCATCCCGGGATCGATCTCACCGGCTTCAACAACAACTTCGGCCCCGGCCTGAGCTTCCTGCACTGGCTCTTCGTCGTGGAGCACAATGCCATCGCCGACTATTATGCTTCCTTCCATCCCGACTGGGATGACGAGCAGCTTTTCCGCCAGGCGGCCCGGGTGAACATCGCCCAGATCGCCCGGATCCACACGATCATCTGGACCGAGGACCTGCTCCAGCATCCAACCCTGCAACTGGGCATGCATGCTGACTGGTACGGTTTTCTCGGTCAGAAGACCAAGATGTTCCTGATGCGGCTCTGCCACCGCAGCCGGTTCTGGGAAAGAGTCCTGCGACCCCTGCGGAACAGTGACGTTCTCTGGGGAATGCCGGGCTCGAAGTGGGAGCACCACGACGGTCCCTTCCAGGTGCCCAAGCAGTTCCGCATGGTCTATCGCCTTCACGAGATGGTGCTCTCCGAGCATGAGATCATCGACCCGAAGACCAATCGGACCCTCGATCGGATCGCCCTCATGGACTTCGTGCACAACAACACGCGTGCTGTGGTGCAGCGCTTCGGCTACGAAGTCCTGGCCTGGTCCTTCGTCAAGAAGTCTGCCGGGGCGCTGACGGCGCACAATGTGGCACGGGCTTTCACCCGCTTCCACAACCAACTCGACGGCACCCTGACCGATCTGCCCGAGCGCGATACTTTCCGCGAGCGCACCGACGGCACCGGCACTTATAACGAGTTCCGGCAGTCCCTCGGCGAACCTCCGGTGACGAGTTTCCTCGAGCTCACCGGCGGTGACGCCGAGCTCGCCCGGGAACTCGAGATCAAGTTCGAAGGCGACGTCAATCTGGTCGACGCCGGTATCGGCATCATCGCCGAGCCGAAGCCGGCAGGCTTCGCCCTTGGATACTGCCAGTTCTACCAGTTCGTCCTCAACGCTCCCCGGCGGGTGAAAAGCAATCGGCACCTTACCGAGGGTTTCACCTATGCCGAGTATCAAGAGGGCATGAACTGGGTCGAGCACTCCGGTGGTATGCTGGGTGTCATGGCTCGCCACCTTCCCGGCCTGCGGCCGAACATGGAAGGTGTGGAAAGGGCATTCGCACCCTGGCCTGAGACCGAGACCTTCCCGCAGCGGCAGCTCACCCGTACCCATTCGGATACGGCCAAGGTCTTCCAGGCCGACTTGCGCACATTCATCATCGCCCTGGTCGCCGGTGGCTTCGGTATTGCAACTGGTGTCATCAGTGTCAAGCTCGTAGGTCTCCTGCTGGCTGCTCTGGTGGCGGCGCCCCTGGCTCTGGTGGTGCGGCGCATGCTGGCCATGCGCTATATGCAGCAGGTCTGGCAGAAGTGCTACTCGGATAGGCGGCGTTCGATGTTCACGACTCTGCTCAGTGCCGAGCGCTCCATCGAGAGAGCGGCCCGTTTCGGCAGGCTCCAGGCCCTGGGAGTCCTCCTGGTCATGGTTGTCCTGTCGGTGTTGGCTTTCCATGCCGGTCACGGCCTCCTGGGTATTCTCACCCTGGCTGTCGCGGTGAGCAGCATCTCCACCTACAAGTGGTCCAGTGCTTTCGCCAACGATGCCCAGGTGCTCAAGATCAGCCTGCGCAACCGCATGCGTGAAGGAGTGCCTTTCAAGACTTTCGCCACCAGCACCAGCAATGGTACTGCCCGGCAGAAGCGTGCTGTTTTCGACCGTCACATGCCGGCTAGCTTGCGGAGCGCTGAAGAACGCCTCTACAAGGCGTCTGTCGGGGATGTGGACATGGCGGCCTTCGACCTCATGTTCCGTACCTTCGCGCCCGGTCGCGACTACATGACGGCTTACGACTTCGCTCGCAAGGAGGAAGACGACAGGCTCCGGGAAGGCCGCAAGGGCTTCATTTCGGGTGTCCTTTCGTCCCTGTCTTCGCGGCGTCGGGTCCGGGAGCTCCTATTCCACTTCGCTGACGTGGTGGCCAACGAGGACAAGAAACTCGTTCCCGCTATCAGCAGGGAGAGGCTTCTGGGCTTCCTGGACGGCTCGGCTCACGCCGAGATTCTGGAAGAGAAGCGCTGAGCTTCTCGAATTCATTGCTCGAGGGCGCCCGGCTATTTGCTGCCGGGCGCCCTTCACGGCAAAATGAGGAGGAACACTCATGCCTAAGATAATCCTGGTTCACCTGGCTATCTTCGCGGCCTTCTTTGGTCTCGTGATGCCGGTGCTGAGCCACCTCGTCCCCGGAGAAGTTTACTTCGGGGGCAATCTGCTGGATATCGCTATCCTGACGATTCTCTCGGAGGTAGTCGTGGTTGCTAGCGGAGTGCTTGGCCGGCTTACCGGCAGGGTTCTCGGTTTCAATCCCCTGCTTCAGCGCAAGCGTTCGGAGGCTCTCTCAGCAGTTCTACTGGTACTGGTTTACGGTGGTTTTCTCTATGCCATTATGGCGGTCGCTCCTTATGTGATCTCCCTCTACTGGCCTGTTGCCTTCATCCTGGCGGCAGGGGTCACCGTGATTCTATTCGGCGTGCTCTACGTGAAGCGTGCCATCATCGCAGGGCAGAAAGATTGAATCTGTCTTGAAAGCAACCGGGCATCGGATCGTGTCAGCCTCATGGGCAGGCATTTCGGTATCGCCGAAGTGCTTTTCAGGCGCGATCCGTGCCCTTCCGGCTCTACTGGAGCCTTGATTCGCTACTGGCGAACAAGAGAAGGAATCTCAACATGACTGCCACTCTCAAGTGCGGAGTCGAATGCAAGAGCTGCACCAAGCATGCTCCCGGCAAGACGGTCTCGAAACAATGGGGCGCCCATAAGGGCAACGATCTCATCGCTGTCGAGAACATGGCCCTCAAGCTCAACGGTGTTCTGATCTGCTGCAAATGCGGCTCCCGAATCGGCACCGACGACGACGAGCCCATCCCCCAGGAGGCAGCCGAAGTGATCGGCTCGCTGCTCACCGATTGTTTCTTCGAGGTGACCAGCGTTACCGATCAGGATAGCGGACAGCCTTTCGTCTGGCTGGCAAGCCGGCTACAGCCGAACCTGTTGTGTCAGGTGCGCTGGTTCAGGGATGAAAGGTGGATCGAGGGCATGCCGGAGCGTGATCCGAAAATTGCCAGCGCCATCGACTACGATCCCAGTCAGCTCAAGGAGAGGCATCCTGCCATCGTCGAGAATACGATAAGGCGGCTTATCGATCGAGGTATCGCTCTCACCGAGCTGCCCAAGAACGGTAATGCCTACGTTCACATGGCTGCCATCGTCGAGCACTACAGGACTCACCTGGCCACGCCGGTGGTGGTCGGTCCCGAACTGGACCCGGAAAACCCGCCCACCATAGAGGATGTGCGGGCTCCGCTCTGGCTGCAGGTGATGCTGCGCTGGAACTGATCTGAATTCGGTGCCTCGTGACTGCAAAGTCACGGGGCACCGTTTTCTTTTTCTTTCAAAACTCTACGATAAGATATAAAAGAAGATCAGGCGAGATAGAGTTTCCCGAGTCTTTCTATCTGGTTGTGAAACCGGATAGAGTTTCTCGCGTTTTTCTATTGGTGTCCTCGAAAGACTACGAAGGCTTATAATAGAAAGTCAAAATAAAAAAGAAAAGGCTCTTCCTTGCGGGAAAAGCCCTTTCCTGTAAAGCTCGGACTCAGATTTTCAGCGCTACCACTCCCTTGCTCTTACCGGTCCGGGTGTCGAACTGATAGAAAGAGAGCGGTGTTTGTCCATTGCCGGGATTGACGATGATCGGCTCCATGGTGCCGCCATAGAGCTTCCTGAGTCTGGAACCATCCGACTCGTGCTCGGCCAGAAGCGCCGGCTCGAGCTCTTTCAGAAAGTCGAGGTCGACTCCCAGCGGGTCGAAACAGGCGTCGAAATCAGCCGGACGGTGCTTCGCCGTGACCAGGCTGCCGCCGACATAGATTGTCTGGCAGTCTGCAAGGCGCAGCATGTCGACCAGTTCCGCCATGCCGTCAATCAATCGTAGCCTGGTCCTGCCCCTGCCGAATTGCAGTCGGAAGGAAGGCCAGTCCAGATTGTGGATGCCGGGTACCAGCGTGCCGTCTTCTTGTCTGGCTGGACTCAGGGATTTGCCGCTCATGACGGTTGTCCGCCAAGAGGAGTACAGGTCAGGCCGCGGCTGTCGTAGGTCACCGCGAACTCGCTGTAGGCGATGTCGTGGCTTTCCATTTGCTGCGGGAACCAGTGGCTCAGATGCCACCAGTGCTCGCTGCGGTAGACCGAGACGGTCCGGTGAGTGAGCCCGAAACGGGCAATGAGACTGCCACCAGGGGCGATGCTCACCAGGTGTCCGCGAGCACGGTGAGTGCTGTAGGAGCCGAAATAGGAAGCATCGGCTTCCCGGAGGATGGTGCAGTCCGGTCCCGTCTCGATGTCGGCTTTGTGGAAGCCGTCCAGCAAGAGATTGAGAAGGATGGTGCCTTCATCACTCTTGTCCGGAGCTGTGAGGGTACCGGATTTCGCATCGAAGCCGGCTGTGATAAGCCGGTTCAGATTGGTGGAGGCGGGAGCCTCGATGAGGCTGTCGGAGAACATGATTAGCTCTCCTCTTGCCACCTCCTCGGTTCGGAAGATGTTGCCGAGCTCATAGGTCCGGCCGAGAATCACGGCGGGACGCTGGGAGCCGGTCCAGACGCGCATGCCGGAGACAAGCGCGAAATCGGTTTTGCCGGTAATCGAAAGGCTGTGACATTTCATTCTGGGATTTCTCTTGGGGGTTTGAATCCGAAGAGTGTTCGGAAAAATGAGGGGGCTGCCATCGGGCAGCCCCCTGCCAGAGAAGGGGTC
>JAGQHH010000126.1 GCA_020431945.1 Cyanobacteria bacterium HKST-UBA02
CGGGCCGACCAGTCATTGAGGATAGTGAGGAGGCAATGCTCTTTGAAGAATTTCAGAGCGTCCTCTTTGCTTCTCAGGGTGGCCTTTGCGGTGACATAGCAGCCGATCTCGAACTCGTAGTCGGCGGCTTTGACGATCTCCGGAACCGGGACTACTTCTCCGGGTCCGAATAGCTTCTCGGCCTGCAGGTCGACGATGTAATAGGAGGCGTGGTCGTACCAGAGGGGAGGCATGGGAGCGCCTCTCTTGTCGCGGATTTGCTTGACATGAGTCTCGAAGCCCAGGAAGTCCATGAGAATTTTCGGCTCCGGAACTTTGGTTCCGAAAATTTCGACCGTGTTTTGCCTGCGTTCGTACAGCATCGCGCACCTCTTGTCGGGGACACAGATATCTTAGTCAGAGACACTGATTATCGCATTTCATTGGTGTTATATTTAACTCCCACCGCCGGAGAGCCTCAAATGAAACATTCGGAAGCCTTTGTCAAGCTTGTCGACGAAGTCATGCCCCATGTCACCGAGATCAGCTGCGAGGCGGTGCTCGAAAAACAAAAGAAAGGCGAATCCTTCCGATTCGTCGACGTGCGCGAAGATTGTGAATGGGACGAAGGCAGAGCGGCAGGCTCCGAGCATATCGGCCGGGGCGTGATCGAGCGCGATATCGAGAAAATTGTTCCGGACAAAGCTTCCCAGGTGGTTCTCTATTGTGGTGGCGGTTTCCGGTCTGCACTGGCTGCTTTCAACATCCAGAAGATGGGCTATTCCAACGTGCTTTCGATGGCCGGCGGGATCAGGCGCTGGCGGGAGCTCGAGTACCCTCAGGAGAAATAGGCAATGAAGTCGTCCTTCTTCTTTTGGCCGGCACTTGCCGTTGGTATTGTATCCGGTGTCGGGCAGGCAGCTCTGGCCCAGAATATCGAGCATTCACTGGGCCCGATAAGACAGAGCCAGGAGGCTGATCCCGGCGGATTCACCTTGATGATCTTCTGTATCGGTCTGCTCGTCACAATGGTCCTCTGTCTTTTCGCCGGCACCATGTTCTACTTTCTCAAAGCCGGAAAGAGCAAGAACAAGAGTAAGAATTGACCCTTGCTACTGCCTGATAATCGAGATTGCCGTCCGGTAGTGCGCTGGATGGTAATCAAGAGTTGCGGTGACGGCGTGCACCACAGATAATGTCAACAGATTTAGCTCTGATTCTAGAAAGCGAAGACGATGAATACACAGCCCGAAGTCAACCACGATCCCGTCGATCTCGATGGTCTCGACAGTCTCCTCACCGAGGCCCATGTCGAGGTGGTGGAGCCGGAGAACACGCTGGTCCCCCGCACTCAGGTCTATTACGAGACCAGGACTATGCTGAAGCTCCTGAGCCAGGTCCAGGAGGTCCACCAGATGCTCCGCGAGACCAATGGCCGCCTGACCAGGGCTTACGCCCGTCTCAAGCACATGGAGCAGGTAGTACGCGATCAAGAGCAGAAGATCGCGATGCTTCCGGCATTCCAGAAGCAAGCCGAGCGAGCCATCGAATTGCAGAACAAGCTCGATGAGGCTCTTGCCGAGATCGAGAAGCTGCGCCAGCCCTGGTGGCATCGGATCGCCAATACCAGCCACGAGTGAAAATGCTGTCTCTTTTTGATCTTTTCGGAAGCCGGGCTCAGCCCCGGCTTCTTCGTTTCTGCCAGACCTGATTTAAGGACCCTGGGGAAGACCCATGGCGGCGGGCACGATGGTGAGGGCGATGGCGCTTATCAATACTATGCCGATCAGGTTGAGCCATATGCCGGCTCTGGCCATCTCCTGCATATCGATCTCCCCGGAACCGAATACGATGGCATTGGGGGGAGTCGCCACCGGCAGCATGAAAGCGCAACTCGCCGCCATGGTCGCCGGCACTATCAGGATATAGGGGTGTACGCCGAGACCGGGTGCCAGAGCCGCTAGAATCGGCAACAGGGTGGTGGTGGTGGCGACATTGCTGGTGAGCTCGGTGAGAAAAATCACCGAGCCTGTGACCAGCAGCACCAGGACCAGGACCGGCAGCCCGTTCAGATACATAGCCTGGCTGGCGATGAACTCGGCTACTCCGGTGTTCTGAACGGCCTCCGAGAGGCTCAAGCCGCCGCCGAAAAGGAGCAGTATTCCCCAGGGGAGACGCACAGCGGTTTCCCAGTCCAGAGCGAATTCCCTTTCTTTCGGATTGACCGGCAGGACGAAAAGGATCATTACGGCAAGCATGGCGATACCGGTGTCGGTGAGACCGGCAAAAGGTGCCAGATCGTGGCCGGTGATTGCAGTCGTCTGGAGCTTGCTCAGAAGTGGGCGGGCGGTCCATAGAAATGCCGCCATGAGGAACACCAGGAAAGTGAGCAACTCGCCGCGGCTCACCGGACCGAGATGGGCGAGCTCGCTTGCGATGAGCTCTTTGCCTCCTTTGATCTCCCCGGTCTTGAGAGGATAGAGGATACGCGTGAGCAGTATCCATACCAGGGGGAGGAAAACTGCAGTGAGCGGCAGACCGATGGCAAGCCAGCTGGCGAAGCTGATCTCGCTTCTATACTGATGAGCGATGGTTTCATCGATGAAGCCCACCAGAAATGAATTGGGACCGGTGCCGATGATCGTGGCGATGCCCCCGATGGATGCCGCATAAGCAAGACCGAGAAGAGCGCAGAGGGCGAAGTTACGACCATCGGACTTTTCATGCTTATCTTGCTGGTAGAGCTCGATTATGCTCAGAGCAATAGGCAGCATCATGGCGGCGGTGGCGGTGTTCGATACGAAGGCGCTCAAGACCGCTGTCACCAGCATGATCCCTCCTACCATATTGATTGGATTGGAGCCCACCAGATTCAGGGTGAGCAGGGCTATGCGCCTGTCCAGCCTCCATTTCTGCATGGCCAGGGCGATCAGGAAGCCCCCCATGACCAGATAGACCAGGGGGTGCGAATAAGGACTGGCTGCGTCCGCCACGCTGGCCGCTCCGAGTATCGGCAGGAGGACCAGGGGAAGGAGAGCGGTGGCGGAGATGTTGATCGGTTCGGTCAACCACCAGACAGCCATCCAGACCATTACTCCAAGGGTGACTCTGCCGGCGTAGGCGAACTCCACGATGGAGCCCGCCGACTCCCTGTAGGAGTGAGGCAGAAGGAGAGTGGTGAGCAGGCAGAGAAGCGGACCGGCTATGAGTCCGATCCACTGTACTTTTGGTTTGAGACCGATTGCTGTGTCCGCCATTAAACTCTCGAAATCAGGCAGCCAATTGTCTCATGGGGCTCGAGACCTGTCCCTGTCCGTGACCATGTCAGTAGCGGTTATCAGTCGCTCGGGCTCGGGGCTGGCTCAGAGGGGCAAAAAGATCCTGGCAGTCATTTGTCGAGGTGTTGTTTTTGCGCTTCTGCCTGGGTTTCTGTCTTGCTGTGCTTTTTATTCTGGGGACCGGTCCTGCCCGGGCCGAGGATGTGGCGCCGGTTATGCTCGGGTCGTCGAGCCTCTTCAACGTAGCCGACTCCTACCACCTGACAGCCAGAGCCAGGGCCCTCGAAATCAATGCCAAAATCAGACAGGTGGTCAACGACAAGTCCCTGGATGCTCACAAGATCGACAGTATTGTCGAGCCCGGAGGCAATCCTTCGGTGGTTCTCGGGGAGACCCGGATTGTCACGGTGACGGACCATGACCAGCAAGTCTTCAACAAATCCAAGCAATATCTCGCTCAGAAATGGGCGTCGATTCTGAGAGCCCGGCTCACCCAGCTCGAGCCGATCTATGAGAAGTCCGAAGCGACGAAGTCGCACACTCATTCGGAGAGCAAACCTCTGAGCGAGCACCGGGTGCTTCTCTTCCTTCTGCAAGTAGCTCTGCTCCTTTCCACCGCCTGCATCTGCGGCGAGATCATGACTCGGCTCGGGCAGCCGGCGGTGATCGGGCAGCTTCTTGCCGGTATCATCCTCGGACCTTCGGTCCTCGGTGCTTTCGCTCCTGATGTTTTCATAGCTCTGTTCCCGCCTGAGAACACCCAGGGTTACCTCCTGGACATAGTCTCCTGGCTGGGTGTCATCTTCCTGCTCATGCTCACCGGCACCGAGACAGACATCCAGCTCATCCGCAGCCAGGGCAAGCCGGCTCTGGCGACTTCGGTGGGCGGTATTCTACTGCCCTTCCTCCTGGGTGTGGCGCTGGCGTTCGTGCTTCCGGAAACGATGCTGGTGCTGCCCAATCAGCGTCTCATCCTGGGAGCCTTCCTGGGTACTGTTTTTTCCATGTCTTCGGTGGCGATCATCGCGAAAGTGCTCATCGACATGAAGCTCATGCGTCGCAATGTCGGTCAGATCATTCTCGCCTCGGCCCTGGCCCAGGATGTGGTGGGCTGTGTCATCCTGGCTATCGTCGCTGCTCTTGCCAGCGCTTCGGACACCGGCATGGGCGAGCTTCTCAAAGTACCGGTAGGCATGCTCCTTTTCGTCGGGATCGGCGGCACTATCGGTCGCAAGCTCATCCTCGATTCTTTGCGCTGGATTCAGGACAGCGTCAATATCGATTTCGCTTCCATCAGCTTTGTCGCTGTTCTCCTCCTGGTCTCCTCGGCGATCACTCAATTTATCGGAGTGCACGTGGTACTGGGCGCCTTCGCCGTGGGGGTGATCATCTCGCAGTCGCCCCTGGTCGGGGAAAAAGTCCTCCACCCGCTCGAGGCTGTGACCATGGGGATTTTCGCACCCATCTTTTTCGCAGCTGCGGGGCTGCATGTCAACCTGACAATCTTGAGAGAGATGGACACCCTCGGGATCACCGTCCTGGTCACCCTGGCTGCCTGTATCGGCAAGATCGGTGGATCCGTGGCCGGCGGTCATTTCGTCAAAATGAATCTCTGGGAGTCCCTGAGCGTCGGTTTCGGCACCAATGCACGGGGAGCCATGGGTCTCATCGTGGGCATTCTGGGTTTCTCTCTGGGCATTCTCACCGTGAACATGTTCTCGATAATCGTGATCATGTCCCTTGCTACCACTGCCATGACACCGTTTCTGCTCAAGCTCTCCCTCCCGAAAGTGCCGTTCTCCCAGGAGGAGAAAGACCGTCTGGAACGAGAGGAGACCCAGGCCAGAAGCTTCGTGTCCACCATCAAGCGTGTCCTTCTTCCCATCCGCCCGGGCTCGTCCCGGCAACTCTCCAGCAAGCTCATCGGCACTCTCGGTCAGGACCATGCCATCGAGGCCACATCCCTGACCCTGCTGCCCGAAAAAAGCAGTCTCGAGCAGTATCACTCCCAGACCCTCCAGGCGGCTTCCCAGGAAGGCAATGTCGCCCTGGTGCACAGGGTGGCTCAGAATGACGATATGGCAGCCGAGATAATCGGCGAAGCCCGGAAAAACTATGACCTGGTGGTCCTCGCTCCGGGCCAGCTCGATGCCAGGAGCACCCTTTCCGATCCCCTGGTCAGCCGGGTGGCTCAGCAGTCGCCCTGTCCTCTCTTGATCGTCTGCGACTCGAAAGAGAAGCCGGACTGGGACATCAAACATATCCTCCTGCCCACCTCCAGCGGCGGTCAGACCTCCAAGGCAGTGCAACTGGGCATTCTCATAGCCAAGGCCACCGGCGCCCGGGTCACGGCTGTGAGCGTGGTGGAGAGCCGCAGCCATTACTCCAGTACTATGCTGGCCGACGACTTCAAACGAGCCATGGTGGCTCAGGAGCTCGTGGACCAGGTC
>JAGQHH010000127.1 GCA_020431945.1 Cyanobacteria bacterium HKST-UBA02
CATCGAGTTCGAGGATCACTTCCTCGAGGAGGCCGGGCGCAAGATCGGGGCGAGGTACGATTTCGAGGTGGTCGACGCCCAGTTCAAGATCTTCGGGCTCTGCCCCCAGTGCCAGACCTGACTCAACAGGAAGCGAGAAGAGTGACGCTAGCAGACGCGAAAGACGGCCAGTGGCTGATTATCAGAGAAATGAGCGACGAAGTCGTTCGTATGCAGGCAATCAGGTTCGGTATCGGAACCGGCACCCTGGTAGAGGTTCAGAAAAACATCCGCAACGGCCCTGTGATTATCAGCAAGAAACATGTTGAAATAGCTATAGGCAGGGATCTGGCCAGACATGTCAGTGTCGAGCCTGCCGACACCAAAGATTGAGGTGCCCTAGAGCTGGAATGGAAATGGCAGATAAACCGACAATCCAGGGTCCGTCCTGTGACCAGTGCGGCTTTCCGATAACGGGAGGATTGCTTCCCTCCCGGTGCCCGCGCTGCAACCACAGCCTGGATCTCGAGACAGAGTGCTCGACCAGCTGCCTGAGCTGCCACAAAGTAGCTACAGGTGGCTGCGCAGAGAATTCGAGCGATGGTGAGAATTATTCATCAAATGGGGAACAGATAGGTAAGTGGGCTGATCATGATCGGATCGGTTTACTTGATAGAGCACTCAACTTTCTTAGAAACCGGATTTTCCGGTAAGATAGGCTATGAGGGCACTTATATCGATGTTGATATCAACCCCCGATACCCCGCTTGCTCGATGTCAGCATATTCTCATTCAGTCCTTCATAAGAGACCGACAATTCAATGGTTAGGGAGACCGGGAAAGGCAAACTCAATCCCTGGAAAATTCAGGGCTACAAGCCCGGACAGAATGTCATCTGCAAAATCCTAAAAGCAGAGCCTGGTGGCTACGCTGTGACGATTCCCAAAGATGATCTGCCCGGTTTCCTGCCGTCCACCAGTCACCACAATGTCGGGGCGGAGGTGCTGGCTCAATTCGTCTGTGTCGATCGAAACCGTATGCTTCTTTCCGAGCGCTTCACCGCCGGCTCCGGCAACCAGCAGAACGTGCCCCGCAGCAGTATCAACTGGGAAGAGCAGCTCGAGGAGCTGGACAATGTCTACTCCACCGGCAAGCATCAGTCCCTGGCCAGCGCCAAGGCTCAGCAGGGTCCACCCCAGCATCAACAAGATCAGTACAACACCGGCGGTCAGCAGCCGGCAGCGCCCCAGCATCAGCAAGATCAATACAATACCGGCGCCCAGCAGCCTTACCAGCAGCAGCAACCCTATCAAGATCCCCAGCAGTACCAGCAGCCCCAGCCCTATTCGGGACCGCAGCGTACGGTGGAAGAGCAAGCCTTCGAGACTTATGCTGCCAACGTTCCGGCACGCAAGTTTCAACTCCGGCGTGCCATCGATCTGATCATGCCGCCCATCGACGAAGACAGCCTGAAAACCCTGAGAATCGGGGACTATGATGTTGAATGGCTGATAACAGACCTGGAAGGAGGCATGCGCACCGGTTGCGTCAAGGCCACCTGCGAGAGCCGGCTGTCTCGGGCGGCCATGCTCCTTTACCGGGGACGCGCAGTGGGCTGCATCTATGGCAGTAAAGCCGATCCCAATACCAAAGCGACTCCCGAGTCCCTCAATCTGATGCTCCAGGACCTCGAATCTCCGGATACAGTAGTCTCCCTCTACGACCTTCCTGAAGAAGTCACCCTGGCTATGTCATCTCTCTTTCTGGGTTATCCGGTCACCCGAAAGGACGACTATACGGCAAGAGAGTACATGGACTATATCTGCGACTGGTTCAAGCAGGAGCAGGGTACCGCCACCCTTGCCATATCCCTTTCGAACAACCGCGGCACCTGTCTCGGCTATATCTACAAGGGCGAGTTTGTCGGCGCCTTCTATGTCGAGGATCAGATGTTCCGCAGAGACAAAGAGTTCGTCTACGAGCTTCTCCACTCGGACAACACCGCCGGTCTGGAGGTCAGCATCCTGCCTCCTGAGATGACATCGAGTTCGGTGCGCTTCGGCTATAGCCTCAGCATGTCTCGAACCAGACGGCCCGAATGAACTGAAGATCTGGCGAGGATCTAGTCCTCGCTCTCCTTCTTCTCGGATTCGGTGGCGAAAGTGGCCAGCTTGAGCTGATCGTACTCTTCCTGGCGCGCAGTGCTCTCGTCGGCCGCTCCGTTGCTTCCGGCATAGGTCTCGGAAGCGCTTTCTTGCTCGCCGCCGTTGCCATCCACTACTTCCGAGCTCAACACGACTTCGTCCTCGGTCTGCACTGTCTCTGATACCACGTTCTCATAGCTATCCTTATAGCTGTTCTGGTAGCCGGGCAGTGTATCGACTTCGACGGCGCCCTGGACGGCATTTTCATCCCGGGTAGCGCCGGCGGTGCTGAAGAAACCGGAGGAGTCGGAAGCTTCGATGGCTCTGGCTTCTTCCTCGGTCACTCTTTCGAGTTCGGCATCCGGAACCGTCACAGCGGGCTCGAGTGGAGCATCGGCATCAGTCTCTGGTTTGGTCTTCAGAGTAAAGACTCCGCTCACCGGTCCTTCCACGGCCTCGTGAGGACTGCTGGATTCGAAGAATACCTCTTCTTCTTCCTCGGTGACCATGATCTCGGGCTCGACAGTCTCGACATCGTCTTCCATCTCGCCGGCGAGCTCTTCGGGGAGCACTTTCTCGGTCATCTCGTTATAGACGGCCTCGACCTCGGAGATGCTCCTGGTCAGGTCGCTTGTCAGGCTTGTCTCTTCATCCTCGCTGAGGCTCTCCTCGAAAAGAGTGGACTTGGGTGTAAAGGTGACTCCCGATACTTCCACAGCGCTCTCTTCCGCCGAGATTTCCTCTTCATCCTCGTCGTCGGCGAAATCATGACGAGAGTGACGGCGTCCCCGACCCCGGTCCTCGAAAACATCCTCCGGGACCTGATCGAGCAGTTCATCCGGGAACTCTTCTTCAGCCTCGGGCTCCGGCTCGGAGACGGTGGAAACGACTCTGCCGCTGCTGGCCGAAGCTGACTTGAGGGCCTTGCCGGAAGACCGTCCCTGGCCTCTGCCGGGCTCATCTTCTTTGAGAGTGATGAGCTTGCGATTGTCGCTGGTGCCGATCTCGAGATCGGGAATGACACCCTGGCCGACACAATGGCTGCACTCGCTGGTGAAAAGCTCACGCAGGCTCTGACCCTGGCGGCGGCGAGTGAGCTCAACCAGACCGAGGTCGGAGAGCTGTCCGATCTGGGGCTTGGCGCGGTCCTCTTCGAGAACGCGCTGGAAGACCTCGAGCACCTGCTGCTGGTCCCGGCGGCTTTCCATGTCGATGAAATCGACGATCACCATACCGCCTATATTGCGCAGGCGCAGCTGTCTGGGGATCTCCTGGGCGGCCTCGAGATTGGTCCGGCGCACCGTCTCCGCCTGGGTGCGGCTGCTGGTGAAACGACCGGAGTTGACGTCGATGACAGTGAGGGCCTCGGTAGGCTCGATATTCAGATGTCCGCCTGAAGGAAGCTCGGCGCGATCGGTGAGGGCCGATTCGATCTCGCGATCGATCTGCTTGGCCACCAGAAGGCTTTCGTTGCCGGTATGGAAGGTGACTTTCGTATTCTTGCTGGCCCAGCCCTGCAGATAATCCTGAGCACGTTTCTGACCATCCGGGCTATCCACGATGATCTCGGTGACCTCGTGGGAATAGGCGTCCCGGATCACTCTATAGAGAAGGTCCTGGTCACGATAAATGAGGGTCGGTCCGATGGAAGCCTCAGCTTCGGACACGATGGTCTGCCAGGTATCCCAGAGCTGCTCGAAGTCTTCGTAGAGCTCGTCTTCGCCCTGACCTTTGGCCTCGGTCCTGATAATCAGTCCGATACCCGGAGGCTTCATGAGGTTGACCACTGATTTCAAGCGGGCCCGCTCCCGGGACTCGCTGATCCGGCGGGAGATCGAAACACCCCTTTCTTCCGGGACGAGAACGAGGAACCGGCCGGGCAGGCTGATCGCTGTAGACACCCGCGGTCCTTTGTGACCGGTAGGCTCTTTGGTTATCTGAACAAGGAGCTTCTGTTTGGGCACCAGCCTCTCTTTGAGGGGACCCTGCCCGGGCACATCGTTAGCGTGGAGAAAGCCCATCTTGTCTTTCCCCAGATTGACGAAAGCTGCATCGATTCCAGGAAGGATATTCTCGACGCTGCAAGTGTAGATATCTCCCAGGAGCAATTCGCCCCGGTTGACGAAAAACTCGACGACGCGGTCGTTCTCTAGAAGAGCTGCGATGCTGTCTTGTTCGGAGATTACGAGTGACTTTCTCATAAGAATCCTCTGTTATGTTGTCGTTCTAAACTTCTGTAAGTACGGCCGCCCGGTTTTCCGAACCGGCCTTCAAATCGTGCTCGAGAAGAGATGTCCCCGCCCGGTCTTTCAAAGAAAGGCGTTGCACTCTCCATCGATAGTTGGGGTTAATACATTCAAGAACCTCTGCTGGCTTGACGTGCAAGTCAGAGCCGCTCCTCAACTCCATGGTCAGAGTGAGGGGAGCGTGACCGGATACGACAAGCGAGTCGATGCCTTTCCGAATGTCACGTTCGGCAGGCGCAGCGACTTTCCTACGTTTTTTGCGAGACTTCAGCCGGCTCGGTGGAGCCTGGACAATGATCTCGTCGGACTCCAGAAGCGATTGAACTCGCTCGCTTATAGAATCCGGTGAAACTTCTTCAAGGCTGGAGCCCGAGTCT
Source organism: Cyanobacteria bacterium HKST-UBA02 (assembly GCA_020431945.1). The sequence goes on from JAGQHH010000127.1 coordinate 4,747, forward strand.
TTGCCTCTGACTCCAATAAGCTCCGCCCTATACTCGGCGCTTCCCAGGGCGGCGGCCAGGGAGCTTGCCGGTTTGCCCGGTAGCTCGACGACCTCTTTGATCTGCACCTCGGGAGGAAGCTGGGCATTGAGCCCGGTGCGGAATTGCTCGGGGCTGACATACTCGCACAACTCGAGCTCCGCTACTTCGCTGCTGCTCTCCATAAATAGAGGAAGGGGGCAAGCCAGGGAAAGCTTGGGCTGGGGGTTGAAGCCCTGGGTATAGGCCATCTCGAACCCGGCCCGGCGGATCGCCCGAATAAAGAGATGCTGGACATCGAGGTGAGAGATGAAACGCAAGTCACCGAATTTGGTGAAGCTGAACCGCAACCTCTGCTGGACCTCTGTCCTGGGCTCCGGGGGCGGACTGGTGAAAAACAGCGAGGGATGCGAGTCCTCATCATCGTGACCAGCCAGCTCTTTGACGAAAGGATTACGCTTGACGACTTCGGGCTTCGGAGCAGCAAGCTCGTGGGTGGTATCGAGTTCGGTGCAGACTCCGCAAGCGTGACAGAGATTCTCAGTACAGGGCGCCGTCTCCTCGGTGGAAAGAGCCTTCTCCCACTCTTTGACGAGCCACCAGTTGTTGAGACCGATATGGACCACTTCCCAGGGCTGGGGCGAGCCGACCACGCGGTCGCTGCAACCGATCTGCTCCAGGTCCATGCCCAGCTCCGCTGCGGACTCGTGCCAGATAGCCGGCTTGAACTGATCGTCCCAGGCATCGAACAGGGCGCCTTTCGTCCAGGCACGGTGAATGAGTCTGCCCAGGTCACGGCCGCCCCTGGAAACTACGACTTCAAGCAAGCTCGTCTCGGGCTCGGTGAAGTTGAGATTGACATTCTTGAGCCCGGAGGCACGCAAGAATTCTTTGAGGACCTTATGCTTTCTGCGGGTCTCTTCCCGGGTCACCTGGCCGAACCACTGGAAGGGAGTGAAAGGCTTGGGCACGAAATTGGATATGGTGCAGGTAAATTCGATGGCGCGGTTGTAGCTGCCGGGATTCTCACGGCGTATAGTCCGGCAGATATTAGTAGCTTCCACGAGAATATCGATGATCCCCTGGAGATCCTCGTCTCTTTCAGTGGGCAGGCAGCACATGAAATAGAGCTTCACCGAGTTCCAGCCCGAGCGATAAGCGGACTCGATGGCATTGATGATCTGAGCATGGCTCAGACCCTTGTTGACCACGGCTCGGAGACGCTCGGTGCCGGCCTCCGGCGCAAGAGTGATACCACTCTTGCGCACCGCCTTGAGCTCCTCGGCGATGTCGAGGTTCATCCGGTCTGCTCGCTGGCTCGGAAAAGAAAGAGAAGAACGCTGCGATCCGTGCTCGCGATTGAGAGCCCTGACCGTCTCGTGCAGGCTCGTATAGTCGCTCACGCAAAGCGAAAGAAGCGAATACTCCTGGTGACCGCTGTTGTCCAGCGCCTTTCTGGAAAGATCGAGAATGTTCGAGGCAGAGCGTTCGCGAACCGGCAGGAATGTATAACCTGGCTGGCAGAAGCGGCAGCCCCGATCGCAACCACGCCGGACCTCGAGTACTTCCCGGTCGTGAACCAGGGACATATAAGAGACCATAGATCTGGTGGGCTGGTTGCCATCGTTGAGAGGAGCAACCTGGCGCAAAACCCTGGCTGGAATCTTTCCGTGCAGCTCCGGCTCCACCGACCGCCCGAGGAGCGACTCCAGCTCGGCAAGAGCCAGGGGAGTGGGAACCAGTTCCCCTTCTCTGGTGCTGTAGAGAGCCGGGGCATAGACGCCGGGGACTTCGGTTGCCAGACGGAGCAGAAGCTCCATCCGGAGCTTCGCCGGATCGCCTTCGAGCTTCTCCTGCTTGAATCGATCGACGACCCTCATCACCGCAGGTACCGACTCCTCACCGTCACCGACAATGAAGAAATCCATGAAATCAGCCATGGGCTCCGGGTTTACAGTGCTGGGACCGCCCCCGAAGATGAGGGGGAAGATGCTCTTGCGTTCGGAAGCCAGGACCTCTATGCCGGCGAGATCGAGCATGTTGAGGACATTCGTATAAGTAAGTTCGTACTGGAGCGAGAAACCCATCAAATCGAAATCCCGGGCAGCCACGCGGCTCTCCCACCCCCAGAGCGGGATCTCTTCTGCCCTCATGAGCGCTTCCATGTCCGCAGCCGGAGCATAGGACCTGTCCACCATGAAGCCATCGAGCTCGTTGCCGATCTGATAAAGGATTTTCAAACCGAAATTAGACATTCCCAGCTCGTAGATATCCGGGAAAGAGAGCAGCAGCCTCACCCTGGCGCTATCGAATTCTTTGCGCCGGGCGCCCCACTCGTTGCCGAGATACTGGCCGGGCCGAACTACCTGCTCAAGGAGCGTCTCAAATTGTTCTTGCGAAAATATTCGTGCAGTCACTTCTCTAGCTAATCTGCTGGCAGAGACAGGACGGTCCTGTGGTCCCCATTCCTCAGGACTCCAGACAAGAGTCACAAGGCATGCCGCGGGATATGACGGTAAGAACTAAAAGCTTCTCGAAGGGCCGGACCGGTCCTCAAGTGAGACCATTATATCGCTTTAAATGCATAAGTTGATATCTTGGCTAACTTTAATTTCTTTATTTACATACGAGCCCTTTTCGGCGAACTCTTCAGAACCCGTAAGGCGTGATATAGTGCCATTAAAGCCCCTGACACGCGAGTTTTTATCGTGATTCTGGAAGCGTTCTCAGCCTATCTGCACAACGCCGAGCCTGAAGTCCATGCCCGGGTAGTGCTCTGCCGCTGGCTCTGGGAAAAGCTCTCCCTGCCGCCCACTTGCCAGGTAGATCAGGTTATCCAGTGCGAAATCATGATGAGCCTCATTGATAGCTCCCAAGAGCCAGAGAACGGCGAAATGGTTGAAGAGCACGAGCATTACAGGCTGATAGCCCCGGACTCTTTCAAGCACCAGATCGATGCCTTGAAGATCGACGGGCGAAGCGCCGGACCCGAGCGCAATTATGTTTTCTCTGGCGCTTCAGTCTCCGGCGAGCGATTGCTCAAGAGCCTGGACGAGTTCAGCCTCAGCTATGAGCACCAGAAATGGGCGCGCTGGGTGCATGGGGTGAAAGCTTCCGATTTCAAGCAGAAAGATATCTGAAGGAACTGAAGCATCGAACCGGAACTATTGGGGCTTCGCTCCAGTCTAATCTTTCCAGGAAGCGCTGAACGCTTCGAAAGGAGATGTGATGAATACCAAGCTCACGGCAGTGCTAGTAACCATGGCTCTGGCTGCCGGTGTCGGAGTCCAGGCGGTTAGAGCCGCGGACAACCTGAGCCTCAAGAAGGGCATTTCTTTCGTCCAGGACATAGATGCCGGCTTCCCCATCGAGGCCGAAAAGATGGAAGATGCCACCCTGGAGCCTGGCAAGCCGACATTCATTTTCTTCGGCGCCCGGGGAGACCTGAATACCAGCCGCCAGGCCAAGCGTGTGGTCAACCTCTACAACCGCTTCGCCAAGCAAGGTGTCAAATTCATCCTCATCGACGTGGACAATCCGCTCAATGCCAAAGCCACAGAGCTCTTGAAGAAGCACTATAAAGGCTATATTCCGTGTGAGGTCGTTCTGAATAACGAAGGGAAATCGGTCTGGAACAAAGTCGGTGAAGTACCGGAAAAAGACGTTGCCCGGGTTATAGGCGAGCAAATCAAGAACTGACCATGGTCCTTCGCTCGAGCCGCCTCTCATGGGCGGACCGAAGCTCTTGCACTAGATGTAATGGCACATCGATACTGCCCAGAGTAGGGGCGTGCTCCTCATAGGGTCCGTGACAATCAGAGCCGCCGGTCACCAGAAGCCCCAGTTCCAGGGCAAGACTGCAGAGCTCCTGGCTGCGCTCCATAGAGATCATCGGATGGTAGACCTCCAGGGCGTCGAGCCCGAGCTCGCTCAATCGCTCGATAGAATGCCGGTCCACGGTCTTTTCGCAGGGATGGGCCAGAGAGGTCACACCACCGGCGCCTTTGAGGACATCGATTACCTCGGCGGCATCGAGCCATACTCTCTGCCTGTAGAAAGGCGACTCGGGGCTCAGATATCGATTGTAGGCCTCGGTTATATCGGCAGCACCGCCGGCCCTCACTATCGCCTTGGTGACATGAGCTTTGCCGATGGTTCCCTCTGATTCCCCTGTCCGGGCACCTTTCTCAGTTCCGGATCCGGCAAATTCCAGGATATCTTCCATGCTTATGGAGATATTTTCCGAGCGCAGCATCCTGAGCAGGTTCTCTGTATGCTCGATCCTGATGGCGGCCAGCCGCTCGATGGCGCCAAGAAGCCCACGGTCGGCAGGATCGACGAAGTAGCCGAGTATATGCAAATCGGACCCGCCCGCGAAAGAGGCGCTCATCTCCACTGCAGGAATCACGCTCAGCCGTCCGCCGGCAGCCTCGATCGCCTGATCCACACCACGGACGGTATCATGATCGGTGAGGGCGACGGCGGCAAGACCCTTCTCGACAGCGAAGGCGACCGCCTCACCGGGACTCCAGTTGCCGTCGGAGAAAGAGGAGTGAAAGTGAAGATCAACCCTCGCCATCGTCGTCCCCTGCAGCCTCTGCATCCTCGAGAGCTTCACCTTCGCTCTCCTGGAAACGTTCCCTCACGATGGAAATGGCTCTGCCTGTCCCGGGGTCGATAGTGATCGTGACGCCGTTCACCGACGCCGGTCCGCTCGCGATCTCCAGACGGGAGGGAAGCTGCTCCACCAAACGGCGAAAGACTCCCTTCAACTCCATTCCGATGACGCCGTTGACAGGTCCGCAACACCCTATATCGGTAATGTAGGCGAGACCGCCGGGGAGAACCCGCTCGTCGGCTGTCTGGACATGAGTATGGGTACCGACCACGGCGGCGGCACGACCGTCCAGATACCACCCCATGGCGACCTTTTCGGCGGTAGCCTCGGCATGGAAATCGACTATGACGGCATCGGCTCTACCCTCGAGATCCGAAATAATCTGGTCGGCTGTCAAGAACGGCGAAGCCAGAGGCTCCATGAATACCCTGCCCAGAAGGCTCAAAACTGCTATTCTGAAACCATTGACATCAGCCACATAGACACCCTGCCCGCCTGTGCCGGGGGGATAATTGGCAGGACGAAGGACATTCGGATACTTATCTATGAAATCGAAGATTTCTTTCTTGTCAAAGGTATGGTTGCCGCCGGAGATGATATCGATCCCCATGGAGAGGAACTCGTTAACGATCTTCTCAGTCAGCCCGAAGCCATGAGCAGCATTTTCGCCGTTTGCGATAATCAGATGCGGCGCGAGGGACTCGGCCCTGCGGGCAGAAAGAAATCTCTTGACAGCGCGCCTGCCGGGCTTGCCAATGACATCTCCCAGCAATAGCAATCTTATATAGTCGTCCGCCATGAAAAAGGGAATCCGTTTTAAAGAGATGAATACTGAATTCTACAGTCTCGGTACCAGGTCATCCATAACAATCACCGCGGCCTCTTTATCTTTCGTGCTACTTGCCTCCGGCCTCTTCCTCGGTCTCCGGGCTGCTGAAGCCAGTCCCCGGGCGAATTCTACTCCTGCGCCCGCCTCCGCACCAATCAAAGAGCTCAAGGCTACTGCAGGAACCCTGAAGCCTGCTGCCAGCAAAACGAAGCCCCCGAACCCGAAGCCCTCTCACCCTTCTTCTTCATCGAAAACCAATACTGCATCTGCGAATGTGGCGAAAAAAGCGCAGGAGCCAGCCAGACCCGCCCGGCAAAAAGCAGTGAAAAAGAGCATTCTGGTGCCTCCGCCTCCTCCGAATATTCCTTCTTTCCTGCCGACCGGCTCAGTCGATCTGGAACTCGGAGCCGGAATCGAGTTCCTTTCCCTGGATGACCTGAAGATCAAGAAAGAGAGTGTCAGCAAACGTCTGGAGGCGGCCCGGGCAGACCTGCAGGATCAGAAGTCTATTGTCGCGGAGCATAATCGCAAAGCCGGGACTTTCGTCGGCTTATATGAGGAAGGTGTGGTCAGCCGGAAAGAACTCGTGACGGAGCAAAAAGAAGCGGCCCGTGCCGGTCGCGAGCTCGAGCGAGAAGAGTTGAAAGTGACCGAGCTGGAACGCCTCGAGACGCGAATCCAGGAAAGGGTGGACGCTCTGGAGAAGAGACGAGCCAGGACCAAGGCTCCGGCGCCGATCCGCAAGAAGAAGAAATAAGCCTCCTGGCAACCCGGTTCAGATTTAATAAATTAAGCGGTGAACATAAAAGTCCGATTCAGGTCAAGCGGCCTGGTTGAATCGGAAGATTATTAGCTACCCCTAATTTCAACTACCGCTGCTCATGAGACTCGACACAGATTAGGAAGATTCTCGATCTCTGCAATCGATTACCATTAGGCGCATCTCAGGTTCTCAAGCGCAAACCAAAACGGAAGGTGAAAAACCGCTACCCAAGCCGATTTTCGGTTAACATGTTAGGCAACAAAGCGAAGGCATCACGACCGAAACCGGCGCCAGAACTAAATTCCGGCGATACCGGTTGTGGACGTCGCGCGTCCTGCGTTGGCTAATCGCAAACCAAAATCCAAGGAGGAGAAATCCTATGTTGCATATTAGAGAACTACCTTTGAGAAGAGAAGAGTGGATCAACACTTATTCCTCAAAATGTGACTCTATGGAATTCGGATGGGACAAGACCATGTACAGCACCCCCCAAACCAACATCCTCGAAATGGATGAGCGCTACATCCTCGAAATCGCTCTTCCCGGCGTGGTCCTGGATGATGTCGAACTGAAAGTGGAAGGTCAATATCTGACCCTCATCGCCAAGAGAACCCCCAACATGTTCGAAGAAAGAGCTCAGTTCCTTAGAAAAGAGCTTCCGCTCCACTATCTCGTTCGTGAATTCGAATTCGTCGAAGAAATCCTCGAAGATGAAATCGAAGCTCGCCTCGATCGCGGCATTCTCTTCGTCAGCGTTCCGAAGTTCGAAACCGCCCGCCGCATTCATGTCTCGGCCGGCAGCCTCGAGCACCATCTCAACGAAACCCGCGTCAGCAAGCGCGAAAAGCAAGTAACAGTCAAATAGGTTGAAGACCCTAGAGACTGGAGAAGGGAGAGCGCGAGCTCTCCCTTCTCATTTGTTGCTCTTCTTCCTGAGATAGAACTTCATACGAAACTCTCTCCTCCTCCCCTCGGGGGTCAGTACTTGATACGAAACTCTCTCCTCCTTCCCTGAGATAGAACTTCATACGCAACTCTCTCCTCCTCCCCTGAGATAGAACTTCATACGAAACTCTCTCCTCCTCTCCTAAGATAGAACTTCATACGAAACTCTCTCCTCCTTCCCCTCGGGAGTCAGTACTTCATACGAAACTCTCTCCTCCTCCACCCCAGAAAAATCGAACATAAAATTCTGTCCCCAGATTGAACTCCCGACCCGGCTTTCCCGTCTAAGAAAGAGAGAAACAGGGGAGGCAGCCGTGAGCACCACAGCCAGAATTCGAGACTTCATAGGAACCCTCGCCCCGGACGATCTCTTCACCACCAGAGATCTCCTTTCCCTCGGAACACGTCCTTCCGTAGACAACTCAGTCTCGAAGATGGCGAAGCGCCAGGAAATCATCCGAATCATTCCCGGGGTCTTCGCGCTTCCCAGCAGACGGAAAACCATCTCCCTCCACGAGCTTGCCCTTATCAAAGCTCGTTCCTTCGGCCGCGAGCTGATAGCCCATGCGCGAGATCTGGCAATCGAACTGGAAATGGTTCCAGACAAGCGCAGCCCTCAACAAACCTGGTTCGCAACCGGTGGACGAACCAGCTCCTTCCGTTTCGGGCAAACACGAATCCACTTCAAGAGTACCGGCGCCCGAAAAATGCGACTGGGCGATACACCGCACGGACAGGTGGTGAGAGCACTCTGTTACATAGGATGCAAAAAAGTAGCCAGCACCCACCTGACTGCTGCCACCAGGAACCTCGACAAGACAGACCTGGCAAAGCTAGGCAAATGCGGGTCTCTCGTTCCCGCCTGGCTATACTCCCTGCTTCGCCCGCTTAGCGAGGCAAGCACGAGCGGCGCAAGCGACTGCTTCGTAAGCGAGAACATCTTGTCACTCGACTACGGATCTGGCCAGCTTGGATTTTTTGATTCCGTATACAAAGTAGATTGCAGCGCCAAGAGCCATCCAGAAGAAGAACCTTACCCAGGTTACAACTGGAAGAGAAATCATCAAAAAGGCACAGAAGAAAATTCCCAGCATCGGAAGCCACGGAACCAGCGGGCACATGAACGGTCGTTCGTGATTAGCTTCGGTCCGGCGCAGGACTATCACCCCTCCACAGACGATTATAAAGGCAGCCAGGGTGCCGATATTCGTGAGCTCGGCGGCTTGACCGATATCGACGAACATAGAGGTGAATGCGACGAAAACACCGGTGAGAATGGTCGGGAGAAGCGGAGTCTTGTATTTCGGATGGAGCCTGGCGAAGATACCGGGCAACAACCCATCGCGTGCCATAGCCATGAATATGCGCGGCTGTCCCAGCTGAAACACCAGAAGAACAGACGTCATCCCAGCCAGGGCTCCCACGCTCACAAGCACATGCGCCCATTCCTGGTGGATGGAGGCGAGAGCCGTGAGAACGGGCGCCGCATCATCCGCGAACTCCGAGTAAGGCATTATTCCGGTGAGGACCAGCGAAACGCCGGCATAAAGGAGAGAGCATACGATTAGAGAGCCGATCATGCCGATGGGCATATCCTTCTGCGGGTTCTTGGTCTCCTCGGCCGTAGAGCTCACGGCATCGAATCCGATAAAACTGAAAAAGACAATCGCCGCACCACCCATAATGCCAGCAAAACCTCCAGGAGCGAAGGGCACCCAGTTTTGCGGATGAATAAAACTCGCACCAAAGGCGATAAAGAAAATCACCACTGCCACTTTGATTATTACCGCGATGGTATTGACCAGGGAACTCTCCCTGATCCCGACTACCAGAACCCAGGTGATCAGCATCACGATGGCGAAAGCCGGGACATTAATAGCGATGTGCTGACCGAACAAGACCGGCAGGTCCGTCGATGAGTAGAACTGCCACTGAGGGTGATCTGCAGGCAAGGTCTTGAGACGAGCCAGAGCTGTGGCAGTATCGGCGGTGAGCCATAGTGGGAACTGCACACCGAATGCACCATGCATGAAATGTAAGAAGTGATCGCACCAGCTCACAGCCACCGCCACATTACCGATAGCGTACTCGAGCATGAGATCCCAGCCGATAATCCAGGCTATGAATTCGCCCAGGGCGGCATAAGCAAAAGTATAGGCGGAGCCGGAGACCGGTATCATCGCAGCCAGCTCAGCGTAACACATGGCAGCGAACCCGCATGCGACAGCTGCAATCAAAAACGAGATCACAATTGCCGGTCCGGCAGGTTCTCTGCCCATAGAGGCTCCTACAATAAAATTGATTACCGGCGTCGACCACCAGCTATGATGCTCCGAGATTGCTTGCCCGGCAGCAGCCGTACCGGTGAGCGCAAAGATGCCTGAGCCTATGGTGGCGCCGACCCCAAAGGCGATCAAATCAATAGCCGAGAGACTGCGCTTCATCTCGGAGGTTCCATAGGCCTCTTTCACGAGCTGCGCGGCGCTCTTGGTTCGGGCCAGGGTCTTGAGCAATCTTTCGAACATCACCTCTCCGGGTATTGCTACTTGATCTTGATCGTCCTTGTCGCCTTGTTTCCAGCCATATCCGTCACCTCTACGATGATCTCTTTAGACTTCTTGTTCGCTTTTATTTTGCCAGCCACAAAGGAAACCCGTCTGGAATCGGCCATACCATCGCCGGCGACCAGGGCCCACGGCTCACCATCATCATAGCGAACTGTGGCGTTAGTCACCGGGGATGTAGCGTCCTCGGCAATCAGACGAATAGAGGAAAGATCCCGTCCGCCCCAGACAGTTTCCAGCGACTCGATCTTGGGCTTGGTATTGTCAACGGTGACAAAACGATAGACTTTACTCCTGGCTCCGGCACCACCATTGGACGGACCGTCATCAACAATAAACCTCAGGAGATATGCGCCGTCCTTCACCTTTTTCGTATCCCACTGCCAGGTCAATTTGTCGCTCGACTTCGCCGGTTTGCCTGATTTGCCTGACGCTACCTGCCAGGAAGGCTTCTTTGTGGCAGTGAACTTCTTGGGACTGGATTTGGCTTTACGGGCTGACTTTCCGGATTTCGAGCCGGCTTTACCGGAGGGCTCCTTCTTACCGCTGCTGCCCTTCGAATCACCTTCGCCTTTCTTGCCGGCACCGGCATCTTTGGACTCGTCCATTCGCTTCCAGGTTGTCCACGGCCAGCTGTGAATTCGCCTGCTGCTCTTCACCGATTCGGGCTCGGCACTGCCCGATTCGGGCTCACTGGTATCAGGCGCTGGCTCGCTGTCCGAAGAGTCAGGCTCGCTGCTGTTGTCTTTACTATCGCCAGCTTCAGGTCCGTCTCCCGAATCGGACTGGCTGTCCCCGGAGTCAGACTCGCTGTCGCTTTCTCCGGAGTCCGACTTGTCTCGGGAGTCCGACTTGTCTCCTGAGTCCGACTTGTCTCCTGAGTCCGACTTGTCTCGGGAGTCCGACTTGTCTCCTGAGTCCG
>JAGQHH010000128.1 GCA_020431945.1 Cyanobacteria bacterium HKST-UBA02
CACACCTTCCGGCCGGAGCTGTAATGAAGAGAATTCAAATTTTTGTTCTGAGCGCCATACTGGTACTAGCCTACTTTGCGTCGTGTTTGTTTTGCCTCGATCCTGGCTGGTTCGGTCTGGCGGTCACGGGACTGCTCCTCCTGCCCTTTTCCGTCCCCAGGATCACTGCTATTCTCGCGAGCCGATCTCGAAATCCGGACAAACCTCTCGAATCCATACCGGCTTGCCAGACCGCCATTGCAGTCCACAGGGCTGTTTACCATTGGAACAGCCCGGAAGTCGGGGCACTTCTCCAGAATATGCTGGGCACCTGCATTGAAGCCGGGGCCCAAGACAAGGCAATGATCCTCGCGGAGAGCTATGCTGCTACGATCAGAGAAAGGGACGAACATGCGAAGGCATCGGTACTGAGCCTGATGGGAGCCGCTGCATGCAACGCCGGCCGAATAGACCTTGCCGATGAGATCTTGGAAAAGCTCGAGACCACGGACAACCAGGACTCCTACTGTCTTTCAGCGAGTATAGCGGCACTGTCCATCGTACTCGGCAACCATCATGCCCGGGCTGGGGACTTCGAGACTGCCAGCGACTACTTGTTGAAGGCTATGGAGCATGCTCAACGGGCCGTGGCGATTCAGGAGACCAAGAAAGGAAAGGTAAGTCGATATCTCTCAAACTGCGAAGCCGGAGACATGCCCATCGAGACTTACATGTTGGCGGTGGCGGCTCGACTGCACATATTCCACGAGAAAGGTTGGGAGTCCGAGTCGATTGCCTTGATCGACGAAGCGATCGATCTCTGGACGAGCAACCACTGCCAGACCGAGCTTTCCGGGGCCCTCATGAAGTTTTTCATTGACCATCAATCTAGGCTCGATACGAAGCTTTCCGGGCGTAAGACCGAGCTCTCGCAAGCAGCGAAGGATGCTCTCGTTCTGGGAGCAGCGATGACAACCGGATTCCGCTATTCTCATCATTCGGTAACTGACTGGCCGATCGGTCCCATCTGTTCATGCGGAAAGCCTGCAATCTTATGCCGTTTTCAGCGCTCGAACGGCTGTGAATTCTTCCCGGCCAGGCTCTCGAACTATGCTCTCTGCATCTGCCCCAATCGCAATCCCGAGGACAGAAAAGCAATCGAAGTCACCAGCTTCGATATGGTCATAGACGCAGCGCATTCGAAGCGGATTGGAGGAGACTGATCGCCACCTGAATATCAGGGAGCCTTGCATTTGCGGTTCATACGCGCGTCAATGGCTTCAGCCCGGGCTTTTGATTGGGCGGCTTCGGCTTTCATGCCCAGGTCTCTCTGGACCAGATAAAGATTCCAGAGGGTATTGCCGACATTGGCCGAGTCCGGTCCTTTGCTTTTCTCGTACAGAGTCACGGCTTCGTCCAGCTTGGCACGGGCATCTTCCATGAGTTTTTTACGGACGCTCTCGTCATCGCTGCCGGTGGCCTCGAGATAGTTGAGCAGACCGAGGTTGTTCTTGTCCCGGGCGATATCCTCGCCGGGTCTGGCAAACTTCCGGTCGTAGTCGAGGAGAGCCATATAGATAGCCTCGGCTGCTTTCCAGTTGCTCAGATCACGATAGAGTCCGGCAAGGCGCATCATCGAGTCGACAAATTTAGCGTTATAGGCGCCGGCTCCGATGAGAGCTCGTTCTTCGTAGATCTTCTGAAGATGCTCGAGAGCTTTGAGAAAATCGCGTTTCTCCCAGAGGAGCATGGCCAGGCGCTCGCGACTGTCCAGAACCTCTTCCTTGTCGGCATTGGGATTCTCTTTCAGGGCGTTATAGTTGGCCTCTTCCTGAAAAAGCTGGCGATCCACCATCTGGAAGTAGTCCTTGCGATCGTATTCTTCGATGACCTGGCGGCGGTAAGGCATGGTAGCCACGATCACCCAGGCGAAGAGTATCCCGAGAACCGCTAGAACTGCTAACTTTGGACCCATGAGCTTTCGTCCTTATGAGCTGGTGGCTGTCTGGCAGACCCCCTGGGGGCAGCGGCCGCCGAGGATCTTGAAACGATTGGCTGCAAACGTCCTGTAGACGAGCTCGCCCAGTTGAGCAACGATGGGCAGGTAGAGCAGGGGGAAGAGGACAAGGAGGAGGGGAAGCCTGCCGGTCATATAGCGGAAAGCTTGAAAGCCGCCGAGGATCTTCCCTGAGGGTGTGGCAAGCAGAATCTCGCTCTCCAGGCGATCCCGGTCGGCGGGCTCGAGACCGAGCTCCGAAGTGGTAGCGGTACGGAAGTCGATGAGATTGACGAGCCTGAATACATCCAGACGATGAATGAGACCTACTGTCCTGACACAGACTATGCAGGAGCCGTCGAACATGAGTCGGGACGGTCTGGCAATATGCTTGTGGACGAAGGCGACGACACCGTTCCAGAAACGCTCCAGATCCTCGGGATAGATGAAGAGGAAATAGGTAAGAATGAAGAGCCATTCGAACATGGGGAGGTTCATGCAATATTCGATTCCAAGATGCAGACCGAGACCGGCTAGCAAGACCCAGTAGCGCGTGGCCCGGAACCAGATCAGGGACCAGAGGGCGAACTCCACCACCAGGGTGCCCCAGGTGAGAATCTGGATGCAATAGTAATTGTCCAGAATGAAGGGAAGCGGAAAGCGCATCACGTCGTCATATCTGGTGGCGTAGTAGACCGCGGTTCCTTTGTTGAACCAGGTCTCCCCGGCCATTTTCGCGACCCAGGTATGGTAATAAGCCAGACAGATCTGGACCTGCAAGAGTCTCTGGGCCCAGGGCGAGGAGAGCGGTGCCAGGAATCCTGTTAGACGCCAGTCCTGGCGCATCCCTTTGATGAGGCTGTCCAGGGAGAGCGCATCGCCGGCATTGGAAAGGGCGACACACATAGTGGCGATACGAAGATAATTGTCACCGGCATTCTGGTTGATCAGGAAATGGTGCTGGAGGGACATCAAGCACAGGAATGTGAGAACGGCGCTCACCCGGGTAAAAAGTCCGACTGTCATCATGCCGGCGAAAACAGCCGTCATCCAGAAGAAATACCAGCGCCATTCCTCGCCCGGAGGCAGGAGAAGCATCAGATCGAAATACGGATCACCGCGCCAGTACTTGCTTATCATGTCCTCGATGGGGACGATGGCATAGTCTCCGTAATAGAGATTCCAGTCGGCAAGCAGGTGGACCACCAGACACTGGATGACCACCAGACCCAGTCCAATGCGGAAAAGAGCCATGGGAACCGGCGATGACGGAGCGAACCAGAAAGTCTGCCAGTTCTGCCTGAACTTGTCGATGTCGTCTTTTATGCTCATGGTGTGAGTGGCGGCTCCTCGCTCGGGCTTTCATCGAGATCAGGCTTGCGAACTTGAAAGACGAATTTCACATCCTTGACGGTGTGATGCGGCAGTTTGGCGCGGTAGGTCCACTTGCTCATATCGAAGGTCGGGTCGGGGATATTGCAGATATTGTGGACGAAAGTCACCTGCACAGGACGTGAAGACGGATTGTCATTGGCGCGGGCGATATAACGCCCGAAAACCGGCAGAAATTGCTCATAGCCGGGCCAGGGCATGTTGTCCAGGAACATCTTGCGCAGTTTCTCATGCTTGAAATGCTCCCTTTCGCTCATCAGGTCGAAACGAGGAAATTCGTAGAGCCTGGTGGAGCCGTCTTGAAACGTGACTACGGCGGTCTCGTGATAGATGACATTGCGCACTTCCGGGCAGAAAAGCGACCAGTACTGGGTCCAGCCGAAAGCGATCATAGGGGGGTGAGTGTAGGGCACCACCGCCTCTTTGAAGGGACACTCGTCCATGAACCAGATCAGACAATCAGCGATATAGAAAGCAAAAAAGACCGATAGTATCGCCATCCAGGTCTTGTCCAGCGGCGTCCGGCGCGGTGCATGCTCCAGGGCCTCCTGGACGGTCATCGGTTTCAAGCTAGGGCTCTGGTCCGGCAAATTCGACCCTCGAAAATACCCGTACTAAAATCGTAACTGGTAGGCTATTAATGCTTGTTTTTGCCACCTGACTTAAGTTTAACATTAGGGAGAGAAGTCCGAGAACAGGTATAGGTGGGGTAACCGGTACTGCCGTTACAGGAGCGATCGAGCTGAGCGCACGTCAGATATTTATAAGCCTGTTCATCGTCGCCTATCTTCTCGTGGCGGCTCTGCAAAACCTGCCTGACAGCAAATGTGCGGCGGCCATGGCAGTAAAGCCCGTAGTCCTTCTGTTCGGTCTCACCCAGCGCTGGAATCTCTTTGCGCCTGAGATCAGAACAATGAATCAGTATTCCATGTGTCTTATAACCTTCCGGGACGGCTCCCAGAGGCTCTATGAATGGCCTCGCATCGAGCTCCTCTCGGTATTCGATCGTTTCACCTATCTGAAGGTCAGGCGATTCGTCTCGGAGTACTGGGCCAATCCTTTCGATAACCGCAGCAAGCTCTGGCCTTATGGTGCGCCTTTCATGGTTGCGGCCAATTACGATCCGGATAATCCGCCTGCCACCGTCACCAATATTTTCCGCGGTCAAAAAGTACCGCCTTTCGACAAGTTCACCCGGCGGGCGAATATGCCCAGGGGTTATGTACTCGATGCCACCATGCGTTTTCCGGTGAACCGGGGCAGTATGTCGACAGTAATGCCTGATGAGAAATCATGGCAGGGATATTTCCCGGATGTGTCGCCATGAGAGCTCTCACTAAAGCGCTGTCGGCCTGGAGACGTTTCTGGTTCGAGCCGGCAAGCGTCAGGCCTATCTGTCTGTTCCGAATTCTTTTCGGGTTTTTCCTGGCTGTCAATCTACTCGGTTACTATCTTCCCTATTACAGGTTCTTCTTCAGCGTCGACGCTGTTTATCCCACTGCTCTCCTCTTCTTTTTCAAGTACGGAAACAATCAGGTATTCGACCTGCTGCTCCTGCTCCCTCCTGATGATTCCTTTCGTCTGGGCTTCATCTATCTGGGCGTAGCTGCTTCGATTCTCATGGCCATCGGGCTTTTCACCAGGGTATCTACAATTGTCGCTTTCGCCTGCCTGCTCACCCTGAACAATCATTTCCCGCTGATGCTCAATGCCGGCGACAATTATGCCCGGCTCTGCCTTCTCTTTCTCTGCTTCGCTCCCACCGACAGGGCCTTCAGCCTGGATAATCTACTCTTCCGAAAAGAGCAGCCGGAGCAGGTTTTCGAGCCCTGGTCCCAGCGCCTGATCCAGATTCAATTCGCCTTCATCTTTTTCATCAACTGGATCTATAAAGTCTGCGGCGATATCTGGACAGACGGGACAGCGGTTTATTATGCCACCAGGCTCACCGAGTTCTACCGGCTTCCCATGCCGGTTTTCCTCGACTCTGCTTTTGGCTGCAAGCTGGCCACATGGGCGACCCTCTGGATCGAGTTTCTGCTTTTCACACTGATCTGGCCTAAGAAGACTCGAAACTATGTGGTGGTCACCGGCGTTCTTTTCCAGCTCGGACTGGACTGGTGCTTCAATCTCGGTATGTTCGAATATTTCTTTGTTGCTACCTATCTTCTCTTTGCCGATCCCGGGACAATCGATTCGATTCTGACCACTGTCTTCAAAAAGCAGGCACCGGAGGCGGTAGCAAATGAATGAGAAGATCGGCCTCAGCGTCAGCGAGGCGGACCGCCAGGGTCCTGCCAGAGCGATTGAGGCCGGCTCCTGGAGGGTGTTCATTTCCTGCGTTATCGTAGTCTATCTGGTGGTCTCCAATCTCGTCTCCCTTTCGCATTATCCCGAGCTCAATCAGAAGCTCCGTCCCTTTATGCGCCCTTTGCGAGCTCTCTCAGGGATAGAGACGATCTGGCAGCTCTTTGCCCCGGACATGCGTCTGATGAACTTCCACAACACCGCTATCGTGACTTTCGAAGACGGTTCCCAGCGTCTCTATGAGTTTCCTCGTTTCGACTTGATGAGTCGTGTGGAGGCTTTCAAACACTACAAGTTGCAGAAGCTTTTCCATGACTATATGTCCAATCCGGTGGGGGCAGCCTACCGTCCTGCCATTGCACGTTATATCGCCAGCAGTGTCTCCTCCCCGGACAACCGGGCAGTGATGGTGACCTTCTGCTTCAATTTCGTTTCCCTGCCGGAGCCTTCTCCCACCAGGGTCCTCTCACAGACAAAGCTGCCTTATCACACCACCAAAGATGCAAATTTCGTCTTTGACGTGCGACCCGGCGACTTATTCGAGTAGGTAGAAAATGCCCATAAAAAGAGGTCTCCCCGGCAGCATGCCGGGGAGCCTGTGATGAGCTAACAAAGTTTGTAGGCAATTTAGCTCTTTTTTCGAGAGGACTAACCCTCCGAAGATGTCGGACCACCTGGGCCGGCTGGACCGCCTGGTCCGCCTGGACCACCGGGACCGGCTGGGCCGAGAGGACCACTGGGACCGAGAGGACCGCTGGGACCGAGAGGACCGCTGGGTCCACCTGGTCCACCGGGACCACCGGGACCGCTGGGACCACCAGGACCGCTGGGACCGCCAGGACCGGCAGGAC
>JAGQHH010000129.1 GCA_020431945.1 Cyanobacteria bacterium HKST-UBA02
GGATGCAGGGAAACTTGCACGTCCGGTTCTTAGGGGAGGGGGCTGCGGCGACGCATGCCCCCTTACCCGATATTCTGACCTCGTTATCCATCATTAGCGCATGCATTAGCGCACAGCCCTTGCTGCAGCTATCTTCGCGGACCCTCCCCCTCCAGCCATACGAGAAGAATTGACCTCCGGCGGCAATGCGCCGAAACTCATTCCACCGCCCACGCTCGCTATATATAGATTGTTCAGAGCTCGCAAGTAGGTCAACTCTTTCAGTTTTCTGTCTCGTCTTTTACTGGTCGTTCTTCTCATATCGCCTCGCCTCGGTATCTATAACCTCTATCCTGCCAGGCAAATGTGAGGGAAGCGTCAGGACTGCGAGGAAGTCACGGTCCCCAGGCTCCGCAGTCTTCATGTATTCCCGCGAAGGCGCCATTGAGAGCGCACATAAAAGCGAACCAAAGCTGAATCGTAGCCAGTGAAATTCTAAATGCCAAGGTCGCATTCGATAAGAATATGGACCCTGCCGCCGCGGCCAAAATGAGAAGAGAAATCGCAAAGCCCAGATTATCGATCCAGCGAACGTTCGTCGGAATTTTCCAGAAGACGCGCCAGAAATGTCTGTAGGCGATCAGAAAAATAGTAATCACGAGAGGAGTAAAGGCAAATGGGCGCTCCAAGGAAATTCCGTCGAAAGAACAGCTCCAGGTCATAGCAAGCACTAAAATCAAAAGCCAGGTGACCAGGCTCACATACAAGCCAAAAAGCATCGTCACCAGGGAAATCCACAAGTCTCTGAATACAAGGTCGAAAAACCGAATCAGCTTAGAGCAGTTAGCAATCACGATCATTCACAACCAGACATCAGTCATCTCCATCCATGCCACGTAAACGCACAGTATCGAAAACCAGATGCCACCAACCAGGAAGGAATAGAAGAATTCACAGTGCTCCTGAAGAACGAAGAAGCATCCGAAGGTCGAAGCCATTCCGATCCAGAAAGAACAGGCGTAAAAGGCCAACTGCCAAGAGCGCTCCTTTTCGAGTTTACTCCATAAAGCTCCCCAAAGAAGAAGAAAGAAACCCAGAAACCCGGGCGTCAGCACAAGCAAATGATCCATCTTGAAATGAGCTGGTATCGATTCCAGAGAGGCAAGAGAGAGAGCTGACAAGCCCAGAGTTATTGGAAAGAGGTTCAATGACGTAATCAGGACCATCCAAAAAAGCCCGATAAAATTTAATGGTAGTGCTCTGAGTCTTCGAATCATCAATCCTGTCCATCCTGTAAATCAGACTACAGGACCGGAATTAAAAGTGATCCTGCAGCGATCAGTTAATGGACCGTTCACTCATTCGGACTTGACGAACTTCTTCCCAGCACTCGATCCGACCAGGGTGTACTCAGCGAAGCGACCCTGGGAGCCTACTGGTAGGCGGAGCTTGTTGCCGTCCACTTCCACCCGGCTCTGACCGGAAAGCGAGCCCAGTACTGTCCAGTTCTGGCTCCGTCCCCGGTCGGCATATTTCTGGGGCGGATGATACGCGAGCACGTCCACTTGCAACTGATCCAGACCGTTGCCCACCGCTGCCACGATCTCGGGGCTGCCGTCGGCATCGAAGTCATGCTGGGCGATATCGATGATGAAACCATCTTTGATATCGCCGAAATCATCGAAAGCGGATCCGGAGAAAAATTCCATAGGGAGCTCCACGGCGACACCTTTGAAATAAGCGAGAACACGGGTGCCGTTAGGATGATTGCGCCCGACGGTGATTTCACTGGGTATGATCTTGGCTTTGAAAGTCGGCTTGATCACAGCCTCTTTCTCGCCCCCATCCCAGATCGCGGCTCCGACCAGGTGTTTCTTACCGGTTGCGTCTGCGAGAAGACCGTTCTTCAAAAAGTCGCTGGAAGCAAAAGCGGCGCAAGCCGATAGCAAAAGAGCCAGGACAAGCGCTCTTTCAAACCCGACCACGATCTCAGTTAGCCTCGAACATACGGAGATAATGGCGATACCACTGGCTCTGGAAGAGCTGGGACGGATCGTGTTTCTTCTTGAGCGCGAGAAATTTCTCGAACTGCGGATAGCAGCTCTCCAGGGCCGGACGCTCGACATAGCGATGGTAAGTGAGATAGAAAGATCCGCCCAGATCCCGGGCGATGTCTATGAGCGCACGGAATGTGGTGGCAGTGGCGGAGAGCGCTTCACTGCCGTGCTCGGTGTGCAGATTGAAGATCACGCAGGCGAAACGATCCTTCGCCCAGGGAAGGAAAGTCTGATCGTCTTTCTCGATCATTCTGATAGTACCGTAGATGATATCGGTATCGCTTTTCACAAATAGCTCTCTTGCCCGGCCGAGGAAATCCGAGAGCTTTTGCCTGGGGACATAGAGCTCGGTGATGATCTCGGTGGCATTGGTGCTCTTGAGCTGGCGCTCCATGTCCCGGTGATAGTCGTCGAGATAGGTGCTCAGCTGCATGGTGTCGGACCAGTAGACCTGACCATCGGTTTTCAGATAATGATCCATATACTTCTCGAAAGCCTGGGTCTTATCGGTATGAGCAAGATCGAGAAGCTCTTTCCACTGCTCGATGCTGAGCTTTTGAGCCGAGCCGCCGTCCGGGACTTTCAAAGCATCCGTGGCTTTGTAAGTAGCCAGTATGCCCCGGCTCAGGAAATCATCGCTCTTATGATCGATGGCAAATTGGAAGTCGCCGTACTCGTGACCATCCGCCACCAGCTCGTCCATGCGCTCGATCAAGCGGTCGGCGCTCAGGGCTTCTACATGTCTGCGCATGGGCACCCGCCGCCTCAGTTTGAGGGTGACCGTGGTGACCACGCCGAACAAGCCATAACCGCCAACCACCAGCTTGAAAAGCTCGGGATTCTCGCTGCGGCTGACAGTCACTGTATCAAGCGACGGAGTGATCATCTGGAACTCGATGATGTCGTCCACCAGGGGCTTCATGGTGAGACCGCGACCATGGATATTGGCGGCCAGGCAGCCACCGATAGTGAGGTTGTCGGCACCGGTCGGTTTCTGGATGATCGACCAGATCTCTTGATAATCCTGATCTCTCTGGATGAGAGCCAGACCGTTGATCAGGTCGTGCCACTGGATGCCTGCCTGGACCTTGACCTGGCCTTTCTTGCGGTCCAGGTCGATAATCGAGTCGAGACCACGCATATCCAGCAACACGCCGTCCATGACGAATTGCTGGCCGCCCATGGCGTGGCGCCCGCCGCATACCGCCACAGGTATGGACTGGCTGGCAGCCAGCTTGAGCTCGCTGTAGAGGCGATCGAGCGAATTGATCCGCACTATGTCCTGGTGGTAAACGACGTTGAGCCTGGAATGAACGTCTTCGACGACTCCGTCCTGGAACATCCTCCGCCTTCTGACAACGGAGTCGTTTTTACCGGGCCCGGTTCTCAAGACTTTTCTCCTGCGTGGTGACATTGTTTTCAGCGGTCCAAGAAGGAACATTCACACCTTATCGCCTTTCGGCGACCCTCGATTAATCCTTCATAGATTATGCATAGACTGCTAAAACGTAGTAAAGTTTAAGCTCGTTCAACTAACTGCGGCAGCCTGGTCAAAGAAAGGCAGTCGTGCGACTTTCCGGTCATCGAAAAAAGAGAGGAAGCGATCGATGCTAGAGGGTGTAACCATAGAAAACCCACTGCTTACAGGCCTTTCCGAAGAGAAACGCCCGGAACCCTTCTCCCTGGTCATTTTCGGAGCGCACGGCGATCTCACCAAGAGGAAGCTGTTGCCGTCTCTGTATGCGCTGTATATACAGAATCTATTGCCTGAGAATTTTGCGATTCTAGGATCGTCGAGAACCGCCATGACCGACGACGAATTTCGAAATGCCCTGAAAGAATCGGTGGTCAAATATGGCGAAGACATCGATTTCGAAGAAGAATCGTGGACTCGCTTCAGCCGCTGTCTCTACTATCGAGCCGGCAATGCCAACGAGCGCTCTTATTACGAAGAGCTCAAGAAGACTCTCGAGCAGATGGCCAAAGACCATGGCACCAAGAACAGCAATATCTTCTATCTGTCTACGCCACCCAGCCTCTACCGCCCGATCATCGAGAATCTCAGCAAGTCGGGACTGTCCTTCAAAGTACGTCCCAGCGCCGAGGGACCGGCATGGCCCCGGGTGGTGGTGGAGAAGCCCTTCGGTCACGACCTGCAATCAGCCCGGGACCTGGACGACCTCATTCATGAGAGCCTCAACGAGCACCAGGTATACAGGATTGATCATTATCTGGGCAAAGAAACGGTGCAGAACATCATGTGCTTCCGTTTCGCCAACAGCATCTTCGAGCCTCTCTGGAACCGGGACTATATCGATCATATACAGATGACCAATGCCGAGACCATCGGCGTGGAAAGCCGCGGTCCCTATTACGAGGAAGCCGGCGCCCTCCGGGATATGATCCAGAACCACCTCATGCAGCTACTCGCTCTGGTGGCCATGGAGCCCCCCAACTCACTGGCCAGCGAAGATACCCGGGACGAGCGCACCAAGGTCCTGAAAGCTATCCGCCCCTTCGAAGGCGACACCATCGACGATTATGCCGTGCGCGGTCAGTATGGCGAAGGTTTCGTCCTGGGCAACCGGGCGATTCGTTATCGCGACGAGGACAGAGTCTCGCCGGCATCCAATACCGAGACATTCGCGGCTCTCAAGATCATGATCGACAACTGGCGCTGGTCCGGTGTTCCTTTCTATATGCGCACAGGCAAACGCCTGGAGAAAAGAGTCACCGAAATAGCGGTACAGTTCAAGGCTCCGCCTTACGAGCTCTTCTCCGGCATGGGCAAGACCGGTCTGCGTGATTTCATCGCCGCCGAATCGCCTAATGTCCTGGTCATGCGCATTCAACCCAATGAAGGCATCTCGCTCAAGTTCGCCACCAAGCAACCCGGACCGACCAATCAGCTCCGCTGGCTGACCATGGACTTCAACTATGGCACCGCATTCGGTAGCCGCACTCCGCCGGCGTACGAGCGTCTGATTCTCGATAGCCTCACAGGCGATCCATCGCTATTCGCCCGCTCCGACTTCGTGGCTACGTCCTGGAGTCTCCTGCAACCGGTTCTCGATCACTGGGCGCGCACCAGCCCGGACGGTCACAAAGACAGGTCCTCCGGAGTCAGGCACCTGGCATTTCCGAACTACGAATCCGGATCCTGGGGGCCCCGGGCCAGCGACGAGCTGATTGGCACCACCGGTCATGCCTGGAGGGTTCTCTGATGGCTGCCGCCGGTTCTACCGCCCCTGACACCACAGCCGCAAGCGCCTTTCTCACCGGCAAGCTTCACCATGTCGATATCGACGCCATCGAGAAAGAGCTCTACCGGCTCTGGGCGGAAGCCGATCAGGAAGACGGTCATGTCACCCGGGCCTGCTCCCTGAGCTTTATCATCCTGAGCGGCGAAGGAAACGATCAGACCCTTGCCGAAGAGATCCTCACCGAGATCACCATCAAGCATCCATGCCGGGCCATCCTCGCCATCGCCGAGCCTTCCGACACCGAGAGTCTGGAAGCTTATGTGACGGCACGCTGTCACATGATCCCGGGAGATTCGGGCAAGCAGATCTGTTGCGAGCAGATAACCGTCCACTGGAAAGGCGAAGGCACCAGACAACTGGTGAGCGTGGTGGCACCCCTGACCATCCCGGATCTGCCCACTTCGATCTGGTGGCAGGAAGATCGCCTGGTAATAGAAAAGGTCAAGCCCTTTTTACCGCATATAGATAGATTCATCGTCGATACCCTGAAGATGGAGCGCCCTTATTCCGGTCTGGTCGGTCTCGAAAGCCTGCTCAATACGCTGGCAGGCGGTGCCGCCATTTACGACCTGAACTGGCTCCGGATCCTGCCGTTTCGCCAGGCCATCGCTTATGCCTTCGAAGAGCGCCGGGGAATCCTGAGCGTCGAGGATCTGGATCTGATTTCGGAGATCGAGATTCTCGTCACCGCCGAGGGAGGTCAAGACTCGACTGCGCAACCGATTGCGCAGCCGCTGCTTTTATTAGGATGGCTGGCCTCGAGACTCTCCTGGCAGCTCGTCTCGGCAAGCAAGCCCGACGGCGGCTCCGATGCCGTCTATCGCCTGAGCCGCACCAGAATCGATACCAGGGTAAAACTGGTCAAAGACGAGTCGGTCACCCCGGGTCAGGTCAAAGATATTCGTATCGGTTTGCGCGATCGCCCGGACAAGGTCCTGAGGATCTGGCACAAACCCGGGAGCCCGGGGCTCAGCACCCAGCTCGTGCCCAGAGACAAAGTCGAGGACTCCCGCTGCTGCTGCAAGGAGAAATCGCAGACCGAGCTGATTGACGCGCTGCTCGACAATCCCACCAGAGATCCGGTGCTGGAGCGGGCAGTCTTTGCCGCCTGCGACCTGATCAGATCCTTCAGATGAGAGCCGAGAGCATGACCAATCAGCCGATAGTCAACGTATTCGAAGACGAAGAGCACATGATAGGCGCTCTGGCGGAGCGCATCGTCGATATGGCGGCAGCCTGCCAGAAGCGGACGGGCAGATTCGTAGCAGCGCTATCCGGTGGCAACACCCCCCGCCCTCTTTACGAGAAGCTCGCCACCGAGCCCTTCGTGAGCCGCATGGACTGGGAGAGCTGCTATTTCTTCCTTTCGGATGAACGCTGTGTGGATCACGCCAGCTCCGAAAGCAATTACAACATGATCAGACAGTGTCTGCTCCAGAAGGCTCCGGTGCCCGAAGAGAATATCTTCGCCACCCGCTACCAGGAAGAAGACCCGGCAAAATCCGCCGCCGACTACCAGAGCACCATCGAGAATTTCTTCGGAGATAGCGACGGGGTTCCCGTCTTCGATCTGATTCTTCTGGGGATGGGTCCCGACGGTCACACCGCCTCGCTCTTCCCCGGCACCACCGCTCTTGACGAGAAAGACAAGCTGGTGGTGGCCAATTTCGTCGAGAAGTTCGACGCTTATCGCATTACTTTCACCCTCCCCCTGATCAATCGTGCCGAGCACGTATTCTTCATGGTCACCGGTCACGCCAAGTCCGAGATCGTCGCCTCGGTTCTCAGCGACGAATCCACGGACTATCCTGCTCAGCTAGTCGGTCAATCCGATTACTCTGGTGGCGAGACTCGAGACCTGTGCACTATTACCTGGTACCTGGACAAAGGAGCATCGTCGCTCCTGGACCTGGCCGCTACCCCGACCTAGAAAAAGGAGCAAAGGAGCAGACAATGAGCGACAAATCGAAAATTGGCTTGATCGGCCTCGGTGTCATGGGCGAGAATCTCGCACTCAACATCGAGCGCAACGGCTACCCGATCTCGGTCTATAACAGAAGCCCTGACAAAATCGACGAGTTCATGGCGGACCGGGCCAAAGGCAAAAAGGTGGCTGGTCACAAGGATATCGAGTCTTTCGTCGACAGCCTCGAGACGCCCAGAAAAATAATCCTCCTTGTCAAAGCCGGTGCTCCGGTGGACTCCACCATCGACAAACTCCGTCCTTTTCTCGATGACGGCGATATCATCATCGACGGAGGCAACTCCCATTTCGAGGACACCAGAAGACGGGAAAAGAGCCTGGCCATGGACAACGTTCATCTGATCGGCTGCGGAGTCTCCGGCGGCGAAGAAGGCGCTCTCAACGGACCTTCTCTGATGCCCGGCGGCGAGAAGTCGGCATACAAAGAGATCCAGCCGATTCTCGAAGCCATCGCAGCCCAGGTCAATGACGGTCCCTGTGTCACATATCTCGGACCCGACGGTGCCGGTCACTTCGTGAAGATGGTGCACAACGGCATCGA
>JAGQHH010000130.1 GCA_020431945.1 Cyanobacteria bacterium HKST-UBA02
TGGTTTTACCGTGGTCGACGTGGCCGATAGTGCCGACGTTGACGTTCGGTTTGTTCCTTTCGTATTTCTGGCGGGCCATCCTTTCCTTTCTCCTTAACTAGCCTTTCAACCCTTACCCTTGCTTCAACTCCCGAATTTATCGAATTTGAAAAATGGAGCCCATGACGAGATTCGAACTCGTGACCTCCCCCTTACCAAGGGGGTGCACTACCCCTGTGCTACATGGGCCTGGCATATCATTATTCTTCTTGTTTGCCAAAACCCTCACCACAGGACAAGTTTCTTTAACTATTTGGTACGTATTTACGTCCCCTCGATCAACGCGGAAATTGAATGCTGATGTCAGGAAGGCAAGGGGTTTTCGAGAGCGAGGTCTCGAGAACCGTCTTGCCCTGATGACAAAAGCTTGGGCGGAGCTGGATTCGAACCAGCGTAGGCTTACGCCAACGAGTTTACAGCCCGTCTCCTTTAACCACTCGGACATCCGCCCGCGCAAGCCGGTGATGGGATTCGAACCCGCAACCTACGGTTTACAAAACCGTTGCTCTACCGTTGAGCTACACCGGCCTAAATCACACCGAGATTAAGGCGTAATCAGGAATGATACAAGCCGGGATCAAAGCGTGTCAAATGCCTGACAGTCTGAAGACGCCTGACGTTCACGAACGTACATATTCGGGAATTAATCGGAATTCTGGCGGACGATTTCATAGAGGCCGATACCGGCAGCAACGGATGCATTGAGGGATTGGGTCTTACCGATCACCGGGATAGAAGCCAGGAGATCGCATTTTTCCTCCACCAGGCGGCCCATACCTTTGCCTTCGCTGCCTACTACCAGTATTACCGGACGTTTGAGGTCGATCCTATATATAGAGTCACGGGCTGCCGGGGTCATTCCCACAGCCCAGAGACCTCGCTCTTTGAGAGCTTCGATTATCCTGACAAGATTGGTCACCCTTGCGATCGGGATATGGAAGGCAGCACCGGCACTGGTCTTGGCTACTGTCTCATTGATTCCGGCGGCACGGCGCTCGGGCACGACTACTGCTTTTGCGCCCATAACCTCGCCGCAGCGGATGATCGCCCCGAGGTTGCGAGGGTCCTCGATACCATCGAGGACCAGGACGGTATAGCCGTCAGTGCTGCCGCCGGTCTCCCTGATTCTTTCGAGGTCTCGATCGACCAGTTCGAGAAGCTCGGTCTGGCTCAACACTTTCACCGGGCTGAGGCTGGCGACGATGCCCTGGTGGCTCTTGCCTGCACCGGCAAGCATGTCGACCTTGCGGCGATCGACCAGAACCAGGGGAATCCTCAGATCCTTCGCCAGTTTCTTTATACGACTGAGGCGCTGATCCGAGCCCGGACCTTCGTGCAGAAAGATCTTGCTGACTCCTGCTGATTCAGGCTGGTCTTCCTCTTCGGCCAGGAGACCCTCGAGATAAGCCAGAACGGTGTTGCGCCCGAATATCAAGGATTCCCGGTCCAGGGATTCTTTCTCATCTCTTTCCGGTCTCGATTCTCTTTCAGGTTTCGAATCTCTTTCCGGCCTTGATTCTCTTTCAGGTCCTGATTCTCGTCTTTTCCAGGGCTCTCTTCCGGTTCCGGGCGCTCTCTCGGCTCCGGGTCTTCTTTCGCTTCTCTTGGCTCCGGGTCTTCTATTGCTCATGAATACTCTTGTTGCAACCTCTGGCATGGGCAAATCACCATGGACATCAGCCCGGGATTGCCGCTATCGTTGACTTGAGACGGATCCTTACGAGAACTGCATGCTATTCGACGTCGTATTTTTCGGACTTCCCCTGGTCATCGCCGGCTGTCTGGCTGCTCATGCGGTTCGCGAGCAGGACCCTCGATTCTGGTTGCCCTCGGGATCTACGGCAGCATACTGCCTTTTCTATCTCTTTGGCGGCCGCGAAGTACTTCTCTATTTTTCCGTTACTCTGCTCATGGCGGGCGGTCTGCTCAACAGCGGCGGAATGGGTGGCTGAGCCTGTCGGTCGACTCGATAGATCCGCTAGATCGCTCGTTCCTCAGCGGCTGCGGGCTTTTCGTCCTTGCTTGGGCGTTTCCACTGCGTGACGGTTCTGCTGGGCTTCGGCCAGGGAGCGCATACCGATACCGTGCTTCTTGAGCCAGCGCGAGATGGTGTTGGGATCGCACCATTGATTCTCTTCGTCCCTGTAGATCTTGGCGATCTGGACCGTCGAGAGCTTCTCTTTCACATACTTCTCGTACAGCCAGTCTTTATCCTGGTACAGTGTCTTCTTTCGTAAACTCTTGCCCACCGATTCGATTCCCCTTTTTAAGTGGTCGCATCTTTGCTTGTACTACTACGCTTATACTACATATTCTAATTGTTATTTGCTTTTCGTGTGTTGACAACCCCCTGGCCGAAAAAATATCGGATTCCATATAATTTCTAACCATGCCTGCTACCAATCAAGATGATTCCGATAAATCCAAGACGCAAACCGCGATGCGGTTGCCTCAGGTGGACCTGGTCCTCCGCCAGCCGGTGCTGGAGGAGCTTGTCTCGGTCATAGACAGGTCCTATTTGACGGTTCTGGTCCGGGAGGAGCTTGCTCGTCTGAGAGAAGGGTTGCGCTCAGCCGGTGGCGAGAGCCCCGAGGCGGAAGTCATTGCCGGGAAGGTCGCCGTCAGTGCCCGGGCGCTTCTGTCGGGCGGACTCGAACGGGTGATCAATGCTACCGGCGTGGTCCTCAACACCAATCTCGGGCGTGCGCCTTTGCCGGAAAGCGTTCTTGCCGCAATGAAAGAAATCGGCTCCGGTTACTCCAGCCTCGAGATCGATCTGGAGTCCGGAAAGCGCGGCGAGAGGACGCGGCGGACCAGTCGTCTTCTCGGTCTCTTGACCGGTTCCGAAATGGCAATAGTCGTCAATAACAACGCCTCCTCCGTAATGCTCGCCGTGGCAGCTCTGGCCAATGGAGAAGAGGTGATCGTCTCGCGGGGCGAGCTCATCGAAATAGGTGGAAGTTTTCGCCTTCCCGATGTTATAGCCGGTGCGGGAGGGACTCTCAAAGAAGTCGGCACCACCAATAAGACACGACTGAGCGATTATCGAAATGCGATAAACGATCGGACCGGTATGATTTTGAAATGCCACCGCTCCAATTTCGAGATCACCGGATTCACTGAGGAAGCCGGACTGGAAGAGCTGGTCTCGCTTTCTCGCGAATCGGGAGTGCCGGTGGTGGAGGACCTGGGCAGCGGTGCCTTTTTTGATATGTCTCGCTTTGGCTTGCAACGCGAGCCAACTGTCAGGGACTCAATCGAAGCCGGGGCCGGTCTGGTATTGTTTTCCGGCGACAAGCTTCTAGGCGGACCGCAGGCCGGTATTGCTGCTGGTTCCAGGGCGCTGGTGGAGAAGCTCAGGAAAAATCCCATGTATCGCGCTCTGCGGGCTGACAAGCTGGTGATCGCGATTCTCGAGAATGTGCTTTCTCTCTACCTCTCTCCTCATCCAGAGAAAGAGGTCGCGGTCCTTGCACTGG
>JAGQHH010000011.1 GCA_020431945.1 Cyanobacteria bacterium HKST-UBA02
AAAATTGGCCGGCTGCCGTCCACATTAGGACCCTGCACCCGCTCTCCGCCGCAGGCGATCCGAGGTTCGACCTCAGTTTTCAACCGTCGTCTTCACGCTTCGGTCCTAGATTCTGCCGGCCGAAACCAAGTTCAGTCGTTTTGTACCGCACGACCGCGCTCGCTTAAACTTCGTATGGAAAGTAGTGCCAAGGAAGGATAGGGACCGCAAAATCGCCCATTGCTTCCAGCATGGTGTCATCCAGCCATGACGCATTCAAATACCGAATTGGGTCGGAGACAATTCTCGACCAATCAGTGTTTGGAAAAACAATTCCTGTTTCATTGTCCTCATTGTAGCTGCCGTACAAGTTAAGCGAAGGATACCAGCAAAGAAGAAAGCTAGGATCGAAATTGTCACAGTCATAGATCAAGTTGACACACTCTCCGACATACCGGCCGGCGAGTCCTTCATTCGGATCCGCATCCAAATCAGAAACCTCTATGCCACTAAAATACACGCTCTCAAGGGTTAGTTCAGCTGCTGGGACTAGTTCGACGCGCCCCGCATCACACGCCTCAACCGCGTATTCAAGCTGTTTTCCTTGCCCCAGGAACCGCATAAGGTCGATGGGAAGTCTCACGGTGCGCCCTCCACTCAGTGGAACAAAGAATACACGACCAAGCGACCAAATATGTATCGAATCAGTATTGCAGCAAGTGTCGATTTGAGGACTGAAATAGAACCGCTGCCAAGGTCGTGCTCAGCCAGTGGTCTCTCGGTTCGAACCCAGGCATATGCGTCTCCTCAACGAGTCTGGCAATGGGATTTGAGGGTTACTAGCCGCCGTGGTAAGCAAGAGTGATTTGCCATGGATCCCATATTGCCTGATTCGCTGTTAATTGCCAGCCAATTCGAATGGTAAGTTGTGCCACAATAAAGTCAACGACCGACTGTGCGTGCCACTTCCCTACCATTTCATGAGCCCCGTATTGTCTACGCCCTCTGGCACTAGTGACACGCCAGAGAACTTTCTTGATTCAATTTCCCTAGCTAAATCATCGCGAACCAATATGAGGCCGGCATCCATGTCTAGATATAGAGGCGGCTCATTCTTAATGTGTTTGAATCTAGCAGCAATGACGTCCACTCCCGGCAATTCTCTCAGAAAATGGTCGGTGTCAAGCTTGCTGTTTTCTGGGTCAATAACGGACTGCACCGATAGAGGGACGAACAGGAACGGCGAGAAGCCAGCGTCCGTGGTGACGGGGTAGTATTCGGCCTCAACTCCATGCGATTCAAAGACGCTCCTTACGTCACCGGATATAAATCGGTTGCATGCAACTCGATCGAAGTCTTGCCACTTCCTTTTTCCAAGAACCTCGAGTCGTCGAGCCTTTAGGCCGGAGGCGCTCTTACCGCCGTACGTGTTAACGCCTCCAAATCCGAGCAGCTCTTCAGCGTACCCTTTGGCCTTCTTCCTGTAAACAATCCTAGTCATTGGAGTGATTTTCCACTGTTTTTAAGTTAATGGTTCATTGGGACAAGGCAATCTAACAAGCACCGGCATGGGGGCGGCGCAGCAGCGATCCATTTAGGTCGCAAAGCGGCGCAATGTAATGCTTGCTCGCTTGTGATGATTGTGGCTTAGGAACCCAAATGCGCCGTAGAAGTCCATTGAGAACCGGTCTTAAAAACAACATAGCTGGGTGGTCCAGGTGCTGGCTCACTACTACACGCTTGCGCGCGGTACAATACAAAGGTCAGCGGGCTTTTGGGACGCGGCAACCATACGGCTCCGAGGGCCCTAGATTGCCGCTCAAAACGGTGGTTGAGAAGTCGGATGGACCTGCGGTCCCCCATCGATGTTCACACGGCTCGTTTGACCTATCGCTCGGCCGCAACCATCGTGGTTCCGGGGTACAAAACGACTGCTATCTCCCAGTCGCCCCTGGACTTG
>JAGQHH010000131.1 GCA_020431945.1 Cyanobacteria bacterium HKST-UBA02
TCGGCAGCAACGACCTCACCCAGCTTGTCCTAGGAGTCGATCGAGACTCCGAGGTGATGGCCAATCTCTTCGACGAGCGTCAGGCGGCGGTGAAAAAAGCCATTGCCATGGCGGTGGACGAGGCCCGGGCGCACGGGCGCAAGATCGGTCTTTGCGGTCAGGCCCCCAGCGACTATCCCGAGTTCGTCCGTTTTCTCATCGAACTGGGAATAGATAGTATCTCCCTCAATGAAGATGCCGTGATCAAGACCATTTTGTTAATAGCAGCAAAGGAGGTCGCCAAGAGATGAAAGTCCTCATCGCTCTACAAGATTCAGACTGTCTCGATGCCCTGAGCGGCTTCGTGCTCAAATACCCCTGGCCGCCCGACACGACCTTCAAGGTCATGCATGTGGTCCAGCCGGTTCTGGTCAACAGCTATATGTCCCTGGTGCCATCCGCCCTCACCGAGCCAATCACGGAAGAGCGCTGGCGCGCCGGCAAAAAGCTGGTCCGAGACTTCGCCCTCAAACTCAAAGACGCCTGGCACACTCCCAATGTCGAGGAGTATGTCGAAGAAGGAGACACCAGGCTCGAGATCGAAGATCAGATCAGCAAATGGCAACCTGACGCACTGGTGCTGGGCTCCCACAGCAAGCACGGGCTGGAGTCCCTGGGAAGCGTCTCGAGAGGAGTGGTGAGCGCCGCTCCCTGCTCGGTGATGATCGTGCCTCTATGCGCCGAGCGCGAGAAAAAGGCCCATGACCGGCAGCGCAACAAGCTGCACATCATCGTATAAGAAATCAGACTCTGACTATCTCGACAGTACAGGGAGAATAAAGAGCTGCCGACCGGGAGACATTGCCCAGAGCAGCTCTGGTATGTCCGGCGCTACCGCCCCGGGCTCCTAGAATCAGACGCTCGGGCTCCCACTCCACCGCGGAGTCGACAATCTGATCGACCGGCCGACCTTCCCGAATCTCGAAATGGACATTGGAGCCGGCGACACTTTCGAGCTCTTCCCGGCTGCGGGACAGAAACTGTCTGGCCGCCTCGAGCCTGTGCTCCTGGATCTCGCTCAAGACCTCGGCATGCCTGGTCTCGTCGGTGACCTCGAGAGGCTCCACGACGGTAAGCAGCTTGAACTGGCAGCCCTCGGGCCAGTGACGCTGGCTCATCTTGGTGACGACTTGCCGGCTGTAATCCGATTCATCCAGAGCAATCATGACTTTCATAGTAGAACCTCTCTGTACGCATCAATAATAGTGCAAAGGACTCATGAAAACCTGAATTTTATACAAGACCCCGGCGCATAGCCTGCACCGCAGCCTGAGTCCGGTCGTCCACGGCGAGCTTGTTGAGGATATTGCGCACATGGGTCTTGGCGGTAGCCAGGGAAATAATCAGCTTGTCGGCGATCTGCTGATTGGACATACCGTCGACCACGCAGGCCAGGACCTCGAGCTCCCGGGGAGAAAGTGGATCAGGAAGGGGCGCCATGTCTGTGGCAGGCAGCGAGGGGGCCTGACTCGAATCGTGAGCCGGTCGCGCCGGTGTGCCCGAATAGAAACGCATCACCCGGGAGGCGATGGCGGAGTCCAGCCAGATATCGCCGGCATTGACGCTGCGAATGGCGGTGAAGAGCCTCTCCGGATCCACATCTTTGAGACAGTATCCGCAAGCCCCTGAAGAGAGCGAGGCGAAGATGTCACGGTCGTTGTCGTGAGAAGTCAACATGATCGTATTGATCTCCTTATAACGATCATGAATCTCCTGCACGGCTTGAATGCCGTCCATCTCAGGCATACCAACATCCATGAGTATGACATCCGGGCGAAACTCGCCGGCTTTCTCGATGGCTTCTCTGCCATTTTCAGCCTCGGCCACTACCTTGATATCATCGGTGCGCTCCAGAACAGCCTTCAGGCCGATTCGGGTAAGCTTGTGGTCTTCGACGATCATTGTCCTGATGATCGGAAGGTCTTTATCTGACATGACCAGTTCCTGTTAGAGTCGAGCCCTTATTATATAATCCTCGAAATGAGATCCAAGCAAGCCGAGCCAAATTCGAGCGAGAACACGAGCGCCCTTTCCGATGAGCAGATCGCCAGCCGCAAAAAATGGCTGCTCATCGACGATGAGACCGAGAAGCGGGTGAAAGCCCTGGACACGGTCCTGGAAAAGAGTGTCGAAGAGCTCATGGACACCATGTACGAGCATTTCAATGCCTTCGAGCACAGCCGTGCCTTTTTCCCGAGCCCGGAGATCATGGAGCGAGCCAAAAAGGCTCAGACCAACTATTTTCTCCGGCTTACCAAAGGCGACTATGACCGCGACTATGTAAACGACCGCCTGAGAGTCGGGCGCACCCATTACCGGACCGGTCTCGATACCAAGTGGTATATGGGCGCCTATTGCCTGGTGCTCAGCGAGCTCAGCGAGCGAATCTGCGAAGCCCACCGCGACGATCCCGAAGAAGCCAGCCGGAATCTGACGGCGCTTCGCCGGATCATGTTTTTCGACATGGGTCTGGCTATCGACACTTATAACGAAGAAAAAGAACTGGCCATCAGAGAGAACCGGGACGCCATCCGCGAGCTCGAGACCGAATCAAGGGTCACCAGGACGATTCTCGAGAATGCGCCCCTGGGCATAGTCAGGGTGACCTGCGATCTGACTATCGTGGAGTGCAACCAGGAATTCGCCGGGCTCACGGGCTCGTCTTCGCCGGATGCCCTGAAAACGATCAATCTCTTCGATATCGCCCCCGGTCTCAATCGAGTCATATTCGAGCAGGTCCTGAGTGACGGCGTGCCCTACCAGGCCACCGGAGAGCTCTGCTATCTCGGCAGCCCACCCGAAATCCGCTTCTTCGACTGGGCGGTCTGGCCCACCCAGGATTCAGACGGTGCTATAACCGGCTTGCTTGCCATATTCTCAAATGTCAGCGACATGATCAAACTTCTGCAGCAGCGCGAGGACTTCGTGGCTACCCTCACCCACGATCTGAAAACACCGATCCTGGCAGCGAACCGCGCCCTCAAACTTTTGCGGGACGGTGACTTCGGCGACATACAGGACACCCAGAAAGAGCTCATCGAGACGATCTTGCAGAGCAATGACGCCATGTACCAGATGGTCCTCACCCTTCTGGACGTCTATAAGTACGACAGCGGGGACAAAAAGCTCCAGCTCTCTCCCACCGATCTGGTGGACAAGCTCAAGCGCATGCTCAACGAGTTGACACCACTGGCGGAGGCACGGCGTATCGAGCTCGTTCTCACCGCGCCCCAAAACAGCGAGCTGGTGATCTGCGACTGGGACGAGTTGCGCCGGGTAGTGCAAAACCTCGTGGACAACTCCCTGAAATTCACCTCGGCGGGCGGAAGAATCGTCATTCAGATCGAGCAGGACTCCGAATCCACCACGGTTTCCGTCATAGACAATGGCAAGGGAATAAGAGACGAGGACAAGCCCAAGCTCTTCCAGCGATTCTGGCAGGCTTCCTCCGGAGGACGATATTATGCCAGCACCGGTCTCGGTCTCTATCTCTGCCAC
>JAGQHH010000132.1 GCA_020431945.1 Cyanobacteria bacterium HKST-UBA02
ACTTCAAAGTATCCGACATTCTCGCGGAGAGCCCTGCAGACGGGGCTGTAGACTTCGTTTTCGGCCGCGGCGTCTTTCACGTCATGGAAGCGGCCCGGCGAGTGGACTTCGCCAGGCGCGTGGCGGAGATGCTCGGACCGGGTGGCTACTGGCTCTGTATCGCCGGCAGCGCCGACGAGAAGCTCTCTCACGAAGTCGGACCCCCTCAGCTGAAAGCCGGCGAAGTGATCCTTGCCTGCGAAGAGACCTTCGAGATCCACAGGCTGGAGCGCGCTGCTTTCGTGCTCCCGGATGGATCGCCGCGACTGGCATGGAAAGTGCTTTTCTGCAAAAGAGATTAGCAGGGTGCTGGTCCTTGAAGCCGGAGAAGGCAGCCTCACCATTGACGATGAAGATCCGGGCTGGTGCGTCTGCTATCTCAAAGCTGACGGCAGAGAGCTCAATCTTGGCGCAGAATGCCTGAAATACTTAAAAGAGCACCTGGTCTCTGTCCTTCTCGACAACGGAGAGAATGCGCCGCACAGCCATGAAGGTCACCCCCTTGTATGGGGCGGTTCTCTCTCCCCACTCCGATTCTCGCTTTATATGGGAATCAGAGAAAGGGACAGAATTCTCTTTGTTCGTGACGACGAGGCCGACTCAGGAGACGACAAATTCATCACTCGACTGAATTTGACACCAGAAGACATCGAGAGCTGGTTGAAACAACTATCCTAGTTTGTCGAAATGCTATTTCGAGAGACGTCCGGCAAGCCACTCGTCATCATATATGGTGCTGACATAGCCGCGCCCGCCGTCGGGCAGAATCGCCACCACATTCTTTCTATCGCCAGCGTCAAAACCCCGGCAGAAGGTCCGGGCTGCCGCCAGAATACATCCCGATGAGCTGCCGACGAACATCGCCTCTTTCCCAAACAGCTCTTTGGATGCGTCGATAGCTTCGGGGTCGGTGACCTGCACCACCACATCCACGAGGTCCACGGCGAAATTGCCCGGCACGAAGTCCTGACCGATGCCCTCGACAATATACGAGGCGCTGCTCGATTGCTTGCCTCTAACAAAATCAGCAAGGAGACTGCCTACAGGATCGGCGAGGACCACTTGCAGGTCGGGGTTCTTCTCTTTCAGATATCGGCCTGCACCGGTGAGGGTGCCACCGGTGCCGACACCAGCCACCAGGGCATCCACTCGACCATCCAGTTGTTGCCAGATCTCCGGTCCGGTGCTTCGATAGTGAGCTTCGACATTGGCCTCATTGTAAAACTGATCCGCCAACCATGTCCCGGCTTCGGAAGCCCGTGCCCGAGCGAGGTTCATGAAATGCTCGGGATCGTCACTGGTCTTGCCCCCCGGCACCACCACGGTCTCCGCTCCCAGAGCCTGGAGAAGCCGCACTTTGTCTTTGCTTACTTTCTCGGACATATAAGTGACCAGCTTATAGCCTCGCATGGCTGCCACCAGTGCCAGGCCGATGCCGGTATTGCCCGCCGTTGCCTCGACGATGGTGCCACCCGGCTCTAGGGCGCCCGACTCCTCGGCTTTCCGGATCATATAGAAAGCGATCCTGTCCTTTACCGAGCCGCCGGGATTCAAGAACTCGCACTTGCCATAGAGATCGTGAGGGAGGCCCCGGCCGAAACGGCTGAGCTTCACCATCGGTGTATTCCCCACCAGATCGGCTATGGACTCTGACACTCTGTTCATAGATAACCGAATTTTCTGAGCTGTTCCGTAATCGCCGGCTTCTCTTTCTTTACCGATTCGGTCTCGAGCCGGGAGAGCTCCTGAAGCGCTTTCTCGCTCTTGCCGAGGAGCATGAGATCGCCTGTGTAACCAAGCAGATAACACTCCGGGTGATCGGGCTCGCTCTCGAATTGCTTGAGGGAGGCAGCCGCATGACGCTCGATCTCACCGGGCATCTTCCTGGTGACATCGACCAGGGCTTCACCGTCGAAGCGCCAGATCTGGATCGGTCCGCCGCTTCCGGTCTTGAGAGCGGAGCCCTGCTTGCGCCAGAGGGCGTCCGCCAGACCTCCGTCCTGGGTAACGAACACCAGCTTGCCGTCCTTTCCCGATTCGGCAAGATGCGGGGCAAAGCTCCTCCAGCTTCTGGTGATACGCTTGAATACTCCCCACGGGTTCTCGTATACGATGATCTCGAAATATCTCTGGTCGCTGTTTCCGTCGCACTCTACCGGGACACTGAGACGCGCCACTATTTGTTTGCGCGAGTCTCCGGTAAGCGACACTATGACCGGTCCGGAGAGCACCACTGATTGATCGGCGGCTGGCTTCTCGCCGTCTGGGAGAGGCAGATCTTTATCGAGAGATTCGGCGAACATGACATCGTCGCCCTTTTTTATGACGAGCTCGAAGCCCTTGCCACCATTATCGATACTGCCGGAAGAAGCGGTCCATGTGACCAGGGCATCCAGATCGCCCGAGGAGACCTGGCGTCTCGCCTTTATCTCCGGAGTCTCGATCCGAGAATCCGGTTCCGGTCTTTTGGCCTCGTCGCTGGCGAGTTTGTAGCGGCCGCTCTCGATCTCGAAATCAAAATTCTTGAACTCTTCCAGAGGCGAGACCAGATCCAGGGTGACTGTGGGCGGCTGCTCTTTATTGGCGGTGAGGGTCGGTCCACTGAGACTGTTATAGCCTTTGAATTTCTGCTTGAGAAGCGGCTTTCCTCCACGCAAGACCGTGAGTTCGGCGGTTGACTGAGGAGGTGAGGGGAGACAGCCGTCCACGGCAAAGGCCGGCGTGACCAGCACCAGTTTCGCCACCACGTCATCGAGACTCGATTCGAGCTCGGTGGTCACCCGGGGATTGATGAAACTATCCCCGCCCCGCTTATCGCAATGCCCGTAGCCACTCAGCGGCGGGCTCATCCAGTAGCCTCCGGCAGACTTCTGCTGGTCAGCGCTCTTCTCGCCGGCTGATACGTCCACCCCGAGCACCCCGGCAAGACTGCCGGCGAGAATCAGGGCGAAGCAGACGTTCAAAACTATCCGATTGCATGACACAGCCTGAGAGTTTAGCAGATTTCAGTTCCGCCAGGTAACCAGCACACCGCCCTGATCCACAGCAGAGGACCGGCGGAGATGGAGCACCGAGCCCAGCTCGGGATGGCGGCTGAGAATCTCCTCGTCGCTCAGTCCGTCGAGATCGAGAAAAACTTTGCCCAGGGGGGCGAGATTGCAGCTGAAACAAGGATCGCACTGAGCAGCGAGGATAGTACCGGCACGATCGAACATATGCCGGGCCCGAGGGAAATCTCCCTGATTCCTATAGAGAGAGCCCAGCACGCTCAGCCGGTAGACCTCGGCGCAGCGGGCATGACCATGGGCCGCCCGGGCATATTCGCGATCGATTGCCAGCATGGCTTTGTAATAAGACTCTGCCCTGGCGAACTTACCGGCTTTCTCCGCTCGCACTCCGGCGGATTGCAGAGAAGGTCTGACATGATCGGCAAAGGCGAGCATTCTGTCGGCGGAGAAAGCCCGACGCTCGAACCTGGCTATGGGCTTGTATAGCTTGTTGACGAACTGGCACTGACCGGCATAGAAATAGCAGGCGTTATAAGCAAGACAGTAGAGCATGGCAGGCAGAGGCATGAGGATCGCCAGCCGTCTGAGCCTGCGAGTCCAGAAGGGTGAAATCGCCCTTTCCCCGACATTAAAGCCGTTGGGCTTGATAAGGCCCAGGACCATCAAGCCTCCATAGCCCAGGACCAGGGCCCCGACAGTGACAGGCACGATCCGGACGCAGACATGATCCCGCAGGAGCCAGGCAAAAACAGCCACAGCACCCAGGAAGTAGAGAACATTGAAGATCTGCCTGATTCTCATCGCTGAGCCCCCAGATTTCTTATAGATAAGTCCTATCTCGATCATAGACCCCGGAGATCTGATGTCAAGCTCAACAGAAAAAGAGGACCGGAGACCGGTCCTCTTTCCGTTTTCAGAGAAATCGTCTCAGGGTCCGCCCAGGGGAGGCAGATGACCGACGGGCCCATATGCCGGGACGATGGCTGTGACATCGGAGATGCTTGAGCCTTTCCCGAGTGCCGGCGAGGCGGGGCTCAGGGCATAGCTCTGGGTGGTGAAGACCCGCGGTGATATCGTCGCCCCGGTAATCGGCGCCCAGAGCTGGCTTTCCTGGAGGAACTGGGGATCGACCAGGGAAGACGCCAGAGCGGTGGTGTTACCGGTTATATGGAACTGGACATTGTTGCCGCCCCGGATCACCTGGTTGGCAGGCACATGCACCTCTCCTCCGTAGACGATGGAGTCGCGTACACGCAGAGTGCCTGAGCCGTTGGTGATGATGTTGTATTGGGTGAGATGATACTGGGAGGGCGGCGCATTGGTGAAATTGGGCTCGTACAGAGTGCAGTTGCGCACCACCGCCAGGGCATTGCTGTCCGTGGGCTCGAAGCTGAGATTGGCCGCGCTGGAGCCGAGGAAGAGGCTGTCGGTGATGGACCACCGGCCCTGTTTCGCCTCTACGCCCTTATTCAGATAAGAGCCGAAGACACAGTGCCGGGCATAGATGGTGTTCGTGGCGCTTTTGGTGCGGTTGCCATAGATGCCGACACCCCACTCGCCCCACCAGCCATAGCCGTTATTACCGAAAGTGCAATTGTTGAAGACCGAGAGATTGTTCACACCTTCAACAGGCGTGTCCACAGCACAACGGGTCGACTCTCTGAAATCGCAATTGATGAAATGATTGTTCTGACCGCCGAAGACCAGGGAGCCTACGCGACCCTGCCCGTAAGGCGGATAGCCGGTGACACCCCCGAGCTCGACATTGCGCAGAGAGTTGTTATTGGTCTGAATCCTTACCAGCTCCGCTGCGAAATAGCTGATCTTGATACCGGAGCGCCGGCGCCCGATCATATGGATATTGGAGCCTGCGAAAGTGACACCGGTTTGCGCCTGGGGCTGTCCCTGACCGGTGATGATCACCTGCCCGCTCCGCCCTTTTCCGCCGGCCTGTCTGATTACGATATTACTTCTGGGAATCGTGAAGGCACCACTATATGTAGTGCTGCTCTCGCCGCCATCGACCATGCGTTGATCGCCGCTTGCCACTTTGTCCCAGTCGATGCTGGTAAAAGACTTGAAAGCTTTTTTCCAGGAAGTCCCGTCCGAATCGTCGCCGCCTGGCGATACATAGAGATTGCGCGCCTCGGCTCCGTTCGCCACCGCAAGGGCAGACAACAGGGCACACAATATGATGAAAGAATGTCTCATGCTTTGTCTCCTGAAGAGTCAATAGAAGCCGGTGGCATGGCAAGGCAAAGCCGCATGCCGCCAGATCAATCAAGTCCAGATCAATCAAGTCCGGCAGGTAAGTAGGTTTTTCAGTGCACGGCAAAACTCTAATTGCTGAACGTGAACTATGCGTGAGCCGAACGTGAACCGAACGTGAATTCACGACAACTTCACGCAGAATAATTAGACTTGGGTATTCTCAGAGAAGGTAGAGACGTGCGACATCCGCAATACAGAAGACCTCAGGACGGAAGTTTCTACATCCTTTATATAGGGCTTGCCGCGATGCTGATCGTGGCCTGGAATATTTTCGCGGACCTGGGCATGACCGGCATAGTCTCCTACCGCCACAGGTGCGCGCTGGAAGCCGCATCTCTTGCCGCAGCGCGGGATCTCTCCACCATCGTCATCGAAGATCCGCGATGGGGCTATGTAGCTCTCACCGATCATCCGCCGGTGGGCGACGAGACCCTTGCCGAAGACGGTTATCCTCTGCCTGTCACCGGTATCAATACCATAATGGCGACGGTGCGCCTGGAGCTTATAGTGGCACATGCGGTGGGCACCAATGAAGCACTTGATTGCGCCAGGTCCGATCTGGCCTCGGCACGCGCGGCCGCACGCCGCCTCAATAGCGCTTTGAGAGGGTCTCTCGATTCATCGGGAAAGAACAAAATCGAGGCTCGCAATATCCATGGTAAAAAAGTCCAACCTCTGATAAGCGCCCGGCAAGTCTACCGCGAAAACGCCAGACAGATGCTTGACTGTCTGAGCTGGGACCTGGCGAGCCTGGGTGGGGAGCTCGGCTATATCGAGGACGAGGGCTCCACCAATACACCGGTGCCCCAGCCCGCCAACCTCGCCTCCATAGAGCGGTCCATGGAAGACAGAAAATTCTATCCGGCGTTCACCGAAGTCTCCGCTTTCGACGAGAGCTTCCGCTTCGCCGGTCTGGGGAAACAAGCGAGCCTGGTCGAGACGGCACTTTTCAGACCTTTCGATGCCGCCGCCGGTTGCTCGGTGGTGAAGTTGAAGGGGACCATCAAGAAAAGAGACGGTAAGAGAAATCTCGCTGCCGCCGCCTGCGCCCAGCCAGCCTATAACGAAGACCGGGTGCCGGCGGGCTATATGGTAGTCCGCTTTCCCGACGGAGTGCCGGCGACGGCTCGTACCCTGCGCAGTCTCCTGAGCGCCGATCAGCTCCGCAACAAGATCGCTCTTTTCAGCTCGCAAGGGGGAGACTATCCGGTCGATCCCCAGGCGCGCCTGGTAGCCGACCCCGATCTGCCCGAGGCATCGGTGAGACAGGCATTCACCCGGGCCTTCTTCGACTGGTTGCGCACCGCCCATGCCAGACCCCGTCTCGATTCGCTCTATGCGGCGCTGGATTACCAGTTCGACGGAACCGGCGGCAGCGAGCGCAGCCCCTCCGGAGCCTATCTTTTCACCGTCGATGAGCACGGCGCTGTGCGCATCAATACCCCGCAATCCTATCCCTTCAGCACTCAGACAGCCTACGAAAACCAGCTCTATACCG
Source organism: Cyanobacteria bacterium HKST-UBA02 (assembly GCA_020431945.1). Next base: position 6,817 of record JAGQHH010000132.1, read on the forward strand.
TGGCTTTTTCGGCTCTCAACTCTTTCGACCAGAACTGGACGATCAGAATCAGGGACCAGGTACACAGGCTGGGCAGGCAGGAAGGCGGCAAGCATGCCGGTCAGCCCATGCCTTCTCTGGATCCTGTGGACCCGTATCAAGATGAGAGCAAGAGACTGCTGGCGGTGGCAGGAGATCGCTATGACCGCTCACGTCTGGCTCTCGAGCTGGAGATCTCCAATCCCACCGCGTTCAATCAGGAGGGCGGAATGTGATTAGACGATCTTCCCGATCAGCCAGAAGCAAAAGAGGCTCTTCCATAGCGGAGCTTGGAGCCTCATTCTATGCTTTCTGCTTTTGTGTTTTGATACCCACTGTCAATATCCTGGGCTTCGCCGTCTCGATCTCATACTCATATTTCTACTCCACCGTCATCGCCGATCGGGTGGCGCAGTCCATGAGTATCAAGCGTGCAAAACAAATCCTTGCTGAAAGCAAGGCAGAAATTGAAAGCAACCCTCTTGCAAGACTGCTCAAAGTCGCCCCGGCAAAAGAAGGCTTTACATTACAAACTACAGGAACAGGCTCGGATGAGATCCGGCAATATGTGGTCCGCACTCCCTTCGCCATGAAGCCTGCCATCGAGCTTTCCGGCATCCCGGTCATCAACGAGATTCCGGTGGTCGGCAAAGAGACCTCCCTGACCTTCGACAATTTCAGGGACATGGAGCATGAGACTCTCTAGAGACTAGCGATTGGTAGCCAGACTGGTTCCGTTATCTCTGTATCGATAAGCGAAAGTGCCCGGCGTCCTGATCGCATCGCTACCCCTGCCGGCCCAGCCTGCCACGAATCCGTTGCGGTGGCTCATCATGCTATAGAGATGCTTGGCAGTCACCGGCTCCATATGGCTGCGATTGTGCCGGTCCGGATCGCCGATTATATATTTGCCGTCGGCAGTGCGTCCGGCAATGTAGATATAATGCGCGTTACCGGTATGCGGGTTGCGCACCCGGGCCACGGCAGAATGGCCTTTGTCCAGCTCGGCATTGAGATCCGTCATGCCCTGCTTTCCGAAAGTATCATACTCGTATGCCCTGGCTTCGAGACCGGTGGTCCGCAACTGCTTGGCCATGGTCTCGAGACTGCCGCGATAGCCATGGCTGGTGACTCCTGCCAGGACTTTGAATGAGCGTGCTTCTTTGCCGTAACTCACGGGGCGACCGAGAAGATGGTCGCTGGCCATCATTGCCATTGAGAAAGCCGAGCAGCTCACGCCGTCATCCTGGTGTCTGTAGAACGAGGCGCGCTCGGCATTGGACCGGGTCACCCTGCCACCCGGATCAGGCACCACTGCCGGCGATTCTCTCTCAGTTTCAGTTCCTCTTTCAGGCCGGCGCTCCGTCCTTCGCTCAGGCGGCACCGTGGAGTCGTTGTGCCGGAGGATGACATCCGAGCCGACATGGTGCTGGCGCCAGACCGGTCGCTTGTTGTTGCGCAGGTCGTTGTTCTCGATGATCGAGTCGGACACGCCGCCATTGCTGCTGCTGCCCCCACCCAGGGAAATCCCGGCAAGATGGCTGCCGTCAATACGATTGCGGCGGACCTGCACACGAGCGGTGTTCTTGCCCCGGTGCTCGGAAGCCAGCTCGATGCCATAGTTCGAATTCTGGATGAGATTGTCCTCGATGACGATATCGCTGCCACCATCGACATAGATACCGGCGGCACTGCGATCGCCTCCATACGAAGGATTCTTGCCAGAATCGATGTTATAGACATGATTGCCCGAGACGACACCGTTGCGGGCGCGATCGATTCCGGCGCTGCCGGTGCCCTCATAGCCGATGATATCGATTCCGATATTGTCGTTGTCGTGGATCTTATTGCCGGTGATCCTGAAACCATCGACATTGCCGTTCACCACCACCGATTCGCTCTGCCCGAGCTTGAGATGGTGGACGTCGTTGTTGACGATGCTGATATTGCGAGCCGGCTTGGCGCTGTCCCCGAAGACAGCTATACCGTGAGCGTTCTGGCCGTCTTCCACATGGTGGATATTGTTATTGGCGATGACGATATCCCGGCTGGCTCCTTCCACCCTGATACCGGTGGGGGTATCGGAGCCGTGGACATTGCGAATCTCGAATCCATCAATTCTGACATTGTGTCGATCGCGGATCTGCACCGCAGCGCCCCTGGTTTTCTTGCCGGCCAAATCAATCACAGCACGACCATCGCCGCGAAGCGTGATATTGTCCCGGTTGATCTCGAGCTGCTCGCGATAGACACCGGGACCAACATGAATGATGGCACCGTCCGGGGCCTTCTCGATGGCTTTCTGAATACTCTCCCCGGCTTTGACTTCCACCACCGGCTTGCCGCGGTCGTCTTCCTTCGGCAATTCGGAACGATCCCAGCGCCTCTCTTTCTCCCTTTCCTGCTCTCGCTCGCGAGCCCGATCCTGCTCTCTGCTCCGCTCTTGAGGCACAGCCGAAGCATGCTCGCTGGCCCTCGACCAACTCCGCACATTGCTCTCCACGGTGGAAATATAGCCGTGCTCGTCGTTGCCATCACTCTCCGGAGCATACTTGGGAATGATCTTGCCGACAGTGTCCCGGCCTTTGCGGAAATAGTGCTTGCCGTCTTGAATCAGGCGGAACCAGTCCCTGGCGCCTTCGGCGAAACTGCCGTACTGGCGATAGCCCCGACCGGATCTGATATTGCCCAGGCTATGGGTGCGATGAGCGACGCCCTTTTTGCCGTAGGTGGACTCCATCTTGAAAAATCCGAGAGTGACCGCGGGATCGATACCATATTCGACACCGAGCTTGTAGAGATGCTGACCGAAAGTGAGCTCCTTGCCGGTGGCGGTGTCTCGGATACGCTCCTTGGCAGCCGGTGAGCCGGCCTCTCTGAGGACTTCGTCGATTTTGGCGGCACTTATAGTCGGCGTGCCACGCAGGTGCATATTGCCAAAACCGTTGTTCTCCGGATTGCGAACCGCAAGCATCTGCGGATGCAAGTCTTCCTGGTTGATATAGGTCTGGGCGATAGTGCCGTCGGCACCCGGTTTGCCCGCTCCCCGTCGGTAATCCGAAGAATCGCCGCGCTTGATGCGGCCGGGCTCCGAGGGATGCCATTCCCCGTCACCTTGATTCCGCCCCTCGGGCTCCTTCACCGGAGGCTTGAATATATAGGTTTCTTTGCCGTCGGCTCCAACGAATTTGCGGCTGCCGTCGGCTCCCACTTCCAGCCTGGAGCGATCCTCGCCCTCGAGACTGACCGTGCCTTTCTCTGTATCGATCTTGAGCTGGGCTTTGTAAGGCGGCGGGTCTTTCTCTTTCTCTTTATCTTTCTCTGATGTCTCGGGTTTCTGGAATTGCCAGGTCTTGCCGCCGTCGGCGCTTACCAGATCCGGACCGACACCGTCACTTACTCTGGACGGCTTGCCATTCTCGTAGCTGATATTCACCGAGCTGCCGTCGCCCCGGACCATGCGCTCCACTTTGCCGTCGGCGCTTCTCGAGATACTGAGCTCTTTGCCCTGACCCTCTTTAGTTCCGGGCTTCTCGCCGGAAGCATACATGTCGAAAGATTCACCGACTTTGAAATAGTCTCTGCCCAGGTTCTTGAACTCGCGATCTCTAATGCGCTCTGCCTCGACTTTCATCTCGGCATTGCTCATATTGATCTTCCCTTCGCTGCGCAGCTGCTCGAGAGCCTGGTAAGGACCCCAGCCTTTTTGAAGGGGCGGCAGCTTGATGTTCTGGTACTTCTGGTCGGGTGCCTCGGAGACCTCCCGGCGTCTTTCCACCGAGCCGGTGAAGCCCCCGTCTCGAGCATAAGAGAATTCCACTTTCGTGGAGCCGTCCTCTTTCTCCACCGACGATGGACGCAACTGGCCTTTATCACTCTTCTCGAGGTTGTATTTCCAGCCGTCACTGGTGGTGGCGCTGGCGCCCTGCTCGTCGACTTTCAAGCCGGCTTTCTCCAGGCCGACCCGACCGGTAGTAGCAGCAAGAAGCATGACTGCCCGATCGCTCGAACTGGGCGGTGAAGCCTGGTCGCTGTCGCTTCCCCGTGCCGGAGCGCGCCCGCCGTTTGTGGTGGCGAGAATACTCCTGGCGATGGCTTCGGTGAGAGCCGGCTCGGCGGAGAGCCTTCCCAGGGACTCCACCGCAGAGGCCGCGCCGTTGTCTCCGGAGGCAGCAATTTTCACCAGGGCGTCGATGCTTCCCTGTCTGGACTGCTCCGGTCCACTGGCGGCCAGATTCTCGAATCGCTGATTGAGTCTTGCCAGCTCCTGCGGCTGCGATCTCTCGACGAAATCATGCAGGGACTCTACTTTATTGCCGCCATCGCTATAGATTGACTTGACCTTGCCGGGCTCCTCGAAAGAGGTGGCTACCCCGATGGGATTGCTGTCCGGAGCCGTAGACTTGCGCCCCTGGGCGTCGATGGTCTCGGCGGGTTTGCCTTTCTGCTGGAGGATCTGTTGATCGCCGAATATAGTACGGACCAGCTTGGTCTCGTCATAAGTGCGCTGCCTGACAGTGCCGTGCTCGGTTTCTCTGAACTGGGTCTCGTTATATTTTCCGTACTTGTCACTGTGGTCGATGGACGTGATCTTGCCAGTGGAGGCGTCGAAATTCTTCTTCTCGGTCTCCGAATCGATACCGCCTTCTACCGGCGACTCGATGGACTTGAGCTGGAGATGACCTTTCTCGCTGGCGAAAGTAAGAGTGGAGCCGTCCTTGCTCTTGACCGTGGTGAGATCGCCCTGCTCTTTCACTTCCAGTCCGGCAGCCTTCAGCGCTTCGGCACCGCCTGCGGTTGCGACCACGGCTATGGCGGCATTTCTGTGATCGGCGGAGAATCCACCATGTCGTTCGGACGTGGCAGCCTTATTGAGCCCTTCGACAATGGCGGTCCTGTGCGGATCCACTTGATCGGCAGGCATGCGACCGAGAGCGGCTGCCATCTCGGTCGAAGGATTGCGGACAATAGCAGCAGCGCTGTCGCTTCCCGATCCCAGACCGGTGCGCACCAGCAAGTCGGCGGCGATCTGTCTTTCAGAGGGATTCTGAGAGCCCAGCCTTCCTGTGGCGGAAAGCCTGACGGCCTCGCTGTGCGAAGGATCGCCTGCCAGTTTGACCAGGGCATCGCCAGCCGGATTACTACTACCATCAGCCGCACCATTTGCAGTACTGGCTGCTGCCTTGATCAATCCATCTATAGCCTGCCGGTGCTCCGGCGAGGATGCGAGCCTGGCAAGATCGCCTGTATTTCTTGCCAGCTCGGAGCCGCTGCTTGTAGCAGTGTAGTCTTTGAGATTGCTCTCGGAGCTGCTGCCGTCACTGAAGGTTCTTCTGACCGTGCCGTTCTCACCGAAAACCGTGGCTACTGCCAGCGGCTTTCCGGAGCCATCGCCGGCACCTTCTATGGATTTACCCTGGGCATCCAAAGCGACGGGCGCCTTGCCTTTCTCCTGGATGATCATGGCAGCACCACCAGGTCCCGGTCTGTCCTTGGGGTAGACCGTCGCCACTGTGCCATCGCCATAGGTGCGCTGGCTGATGGTTCCCGATACCGAGTCTTCCACCCGGGTAGCAGTGAATTTGCCCCGGCCGTCCTGACCTTCTATGGAGACGAGTTTGCCGGTCTTGTCGTAGGTCTCCGTCTCCCGGCTTCTTCCGTCCGCTTCGATATGAGTCTTACGTGTCGGACCATCATGCTCGCTACGAGTCTTGTCGATGGAGCCGTCTTTGTGCTTGACCGCCTGCTCTTCGGCGCCGTCGGCATAGCTGCGCTTGACAGTGCGTTCGCCGTTCTCGCTGGTAAAAGTGAAGCTGGTAAGTCCGTCGCTGCGCCCCTTTCCGAAAGTGCGGGCAAGGGTGCTGCGCTCCCCTTCGGAAGTGCGAGTCTCGGTCTCGACTCTCTGATTGTTCTTCTCAGGATCGAATCGCCGGGTCTCCTCAGACGTCCCTTCGCCTTTCTTGAAAGTGTGCTGCAAAAGCCCTTGCTTGTCTTTCCCGGGCTCGTAGATTCGCTCGAATCCTTCGGTCTTTCCGTCACTGTAGATCGTCTCGCTGTTCAAGCCATCCGCTCTCTGGCCCTTCTCGTAGGTCCGCTCGATTCTGCGTGAATGAGTGTCGGCCCTGAACCTCTCGAGGTCCAGATGATCCGCCCTTCCTTTGTATTGTTGCTCGAGAGTCTCGACACCGCCATCGCGACTGCGCATGGCCCGGAGAAGTTTGTCCGTTCGTTTTTCGGGATTGTAATTGAACTCGGCGTTACTGCCCTCGGCAGACTGACTGGTGATACCCTGATCGCCGGGGGAGGGCAGAAGACCGGCCCCTAGAAAAGATCGAGCGTTGATCTCGGCTTCGGGCATGACACCACGGGAGAGGCGCAACTGATCGGTGACGGAGCTGTGCTTGCCTGTGTCCTCCGTTCTGGCAGTGTCTCCCCTGTAGGCATCGGAATGCACATTACTGTTTCTTGCTTCCGCCGGGCCCATTGACTCGGCGCCTTTGCCACGCGAAACTTCCGGCGGCGGAACGGGATGATCACTCATGGCCGTCAATCCATCGTTTGGGGTGTAAACTCTCTACTAGAAAGATATACAGCCTGCGTGACCGGTCCGTGACAGATTGATATTGCCCAGTCTCAGAGCTTCTCCATATACTCCGGATAGTCGTGGAAGACTTCGCCTTTCGGGCAGCCGTAGAGCTTCGCCCCGGCAAGCATGAGAATCTCGCGGTGACACCGCTCGCCCATGGCACAGATACAGGCGAGATAGACGTCTTTCTGGAACGACAGCAAGCTCAGCCTCTCGAGATTGGCCTGGCCGGCTTCGCTGAGCTCGAAGCGGCGGTTGTAGTCGACATGCGCAAAGGCTGAATTGTGATCGCCCAGTGATCGCTGCGCTTCGTTGAAGTCCTTGAGCAGCTCCTTTTCCGGAGCCAGGTTGCAGACAAACTCATCCCGCAGATCTTTCTTCAAGAAGCGGGGATAGAATCGCATGGCAATCACTATATACGAGCCCGCTCTGGGGATCTCCTGATTCTTCACCTGGGCGATGGATGCCTGCTTGAGCATCGATATTTCCTCTTCGAACCTCTTTGAAAAAGAGAGCGGCCCTGAAGCCGCTCTCCCCAACAACTGCATGGATCGATTATGCGCCGGCGGTGGCGGCAGCCTCGAGCCTGGCTTCCATGGTGATCTCGGCATTGAGAAGCTTGGAGATCGGGCAGCCTGTCTTGGCGTTATTGGCTGCGGTCTCGAATTGCTCCTTGGTGGCGCCGGGAATGATAGCTACCACATCGAGGTGGACATTGGTGACGGCAAAACCGGAGTCGAGCTTTTCGAGCTTGACGGTGGCGGAGGTTTTGACGCTGTCCGGGGTGAGACCGGCTTCGCCGAGCTGGGCCGAGAGGGCCATGGAGAAGCAACCGGCGTGGGCGGCAGCGATCAACTCTTCGGGGTTGGTGCCTTTACCTTCTTCGAAACGGGTCGAGAAGCTGTACTGGGTATTCTCCAGAACACCGCTATCGGTGGTGATGGTCCCTTTGCCGTCTTTGAGACCCTTTTTCCATTCGGCTGATGCTTTGCGCTTCATAAATCAACTCCTCTCTGGGCGTGTAAGGCTGATTAGCATAGAGGGCGTGGGCACAAAAAAGTAACTCGCACACATAAATTGATAAGAAAATTGGCTGAATCGAAATCCGGCTGCCTGTTCGGGGCATGATCACCACAGGCGAGGGGAGCTACTTCTAAATGAAGCTACTTCTTGGGTCTTGGAGGAATTTATGGAGCAAGTGGTTCTTATAGACGGAGCCGAAACCCGCGTAACATCTGAAAAATCCCATCAGATAAGCTATAACACCGGATCGGCATTAATCAGCCTGGGCGAGACAGGCGACCTGGAGGTCCGGGGAAACGGGCTGAGCCTGGACGATGTCCGGCTCAACGGCAGAGTGCTGCCGCGCTGGCTGGGCACAGTCAGGCTCTTTGCCGGCGATCAGCTCCTTCTTGGAGACCGCAAGCAGGTAAAGGTCGAGATCCCGGGCACGAACGGCCATTCGCAAGAGAGCGAGCACGATGAAGAAAGCGACGACGAGAAGCTCGTCGTCCGCCTCGGGCGCAGCCGGGCTGCCATCAAGCCGCACCGGCTGAACTTTACCGGGGTCGACAATAACGACACCCGGGCCATGTTCCGCTGGGACGGGCGCAGCCTCGTAGTCAGTCCGGCCCGGGAGAAAGACCTGGCCTTCGTCTGGAACCAGAAAGCCAATTATCTGTTCCCCTACCAGTGGTACAGAGTGACCCAGTCGGACGAGGTCCGGGTCGGCGGCGTAAACGGTCAAATCGTGGACTTCCCCAGAAGCGAGCTGGAGAAAGAGCCGGTCCCGGACGCCCAGGAACCGTCCGAGATGCCCCTGATGACCATCGACAGCGAGAGAATCAGGCTGCTTCTGGCAAGCGAGATCGAGCTGGAGCAGAGCGCCGCGCCCCCGCCAGGCTACGATCTGGCCAAATGCACCGAATATCTCGTTTGTCCAACCATCAACACCACCCTTTCATCCGGCTGGCGGCTGCGAAAGCTCGCCCAGGTCAATAACCGGACATTCTTTTTCGCCCGGCGCCTGCGAGACGACTATCCCGCCGTGGTGGAGATCCTCATGCCCGATCATCGCTTTGACCCGCGGGAGCTCCACGAGCGAGCCGACGCAGCGCTTTCGAGCATAAACCATCCGCATATGGTCAGGGTGCTCTCCTACGGGACCATTGCCAACCCCGGCAATAAGCACGGTCCCTATCATGTCCGGGTAATCGACCGCTTCAATGGTGTCGGGATCCTCTCGATCCTCAAACACTGCGGCAAGCTCGACGCCCGCAGCGCGCTCTGCGTCATGCTCCCGGTTCTCGACGCTCTGGAGAAGCTGGATAAGGCCGGAACCACTTTCACCCCCAGCCCGGCCCTCATAGAATCGCGCCGCAAAAGCGATCCTTTTTTGGCAAGCGTCCCCTCCGGTGCCGAATTCGTCACCAGGTGCTTCTCTCTCGACCAGCTCTGGCTCACCAGCACAGCCGATGGACGAGTGATGGTGAAAGTCGACTGCTTCACCGGTGGCGACTACCAGAAGATTCTCGCCCGGCTTACCGCTCAGAAGAATGGCGGTCCTGACCCCGGCGTCGCCCGGATCGGTCACGTCCTCTACACCCTGGTCACAGGCAAGCGGATCAGATCCGCCGAAAGACCCGAGCCCTGCACCAGCCTGAGCGGATTCGAGTCGATACTCGAGAAGATCGCCCTGGATTGCATTTGCGGCGAAGGGGGCGCCAGTACGGTAAAAGAAGCCCGGGATCTCCTGGAGAATGTCTGGGGTCAAATGTACTCTTCATGAGAAAGGCAGCGAAAGCTGGACGAAGTCGTCGCTCTCCCTCTCGCTGTCGAGATTAGAGAGAGCCAGGCCAAGCAGCCTCACCGAGCGCTCTCCTGCTTCGGTGGTAGCGAGAAGCTCCAGGGCGATGCTCATGATACTCTCGCGGGTGCTGATGCTCTCGGCCAGGGTGCGGCTGCGCGAGACATTCTGATAGTCGCCGTATTTGACCTTGAGGGTGACGGTCCGACCGCCGCCGGTGCGCTCGACCCGGCGACAGAGAGTCTGAGCCACCTCATCTAGGGCACTGACTATCTCTTCCCGGGCTTTAAGATCCCGGGCATAGCTTTCTTCCGCTCCTATAGATTTGCGGATACGATTGGGGGTCACCGGTCTGTCGTCCTCGCCTCTGACGATCCGATAGTAATAAGCACCGGCCTTGCCGAAATGGCTCAGGAGCTCGGCTTCGCTGCGGGTTTTCAGATCGGCGCCGGTGAAGATTCCGAGCCGGTGCATTTTAGCCGCGGTAACATCGCCTATTCCGTAGAACTTCTCCACCGGCAGAGTGAGAACGAACGATTCGGCCTTTTCCGGTGGTATCAAATACAAACCATCAGGTTTGCGCACCGCCGATGCAGTCTTGGCAAGAAATTTATTGACCGACACCCCGGCAGAAGCGGTGAGCCCCGTAGTCTGCTTGATGCGCTCTTTGATCTCTCTGGCAATGAGGGTCGCCGAAGGCATGCCGAATTTATTCTCGGTGACATCCAGATAGGCCTCATCTAGAGAAAGGGGCTCCACCAGGTCTGTATACTCGAGAAAAATCTCGCGTATCTGACCGGAGACTTCCTTGTATACATCGAATCTTGGTCTCACGAAGATCAAAGAAGGACAGAGACGCACCGCCGTTCGTGACGGCATAGCCGAATGAATACCGTAAGACCTGGCCTCATAGCTGGCAGCAGCTACCACGCCCCGATTCTCCGGCGCCCCGCCCACAGCCACGGGCTTTCCTCGATAATCGGGATTGTCGCGCTGCTCTACGGAAGCAAAAAAAGCATCCATATCTATATGAATGATCTTGCGCTGAGGAATTGAAGAACGCGGCTCTGCCATCACTGGATTATGGCATTAAAG
>JAGQHH010000133.1 GCA_020431945.1 Cyanobacteria bacterium HKST-UBA02
GACTCCATAGCAAAACTCATGGAGCGCCTGGAAGTCTTTCCCAACAGAGTGAAGGCAAAGATTGCCGCACTAGAGGCCGCGCGCAAAAAACAGAAGCTCATCAAAATATCCGCCATCGCTCTGGCAGTCGCAGTCGCTGGCGCCATTGGATTCTTCGTGCTTGGCGGTCACTGAGCAGAATTTCGAGTCGCCACACCTCAGTCACAGCTTTCTGATTTCATAGAATGGAAGCCTGCCAGTGAGGGCTGGCTCACGTTACTCCCTCTTCGAGACAATTACCAATGCCAGAAGAATTCAACTACAAGCCTTCCCGGCTGGAAGACGACTACAAGCATGAACTGAAGATAACAGCAACTAACATGGCTTTCCTCGCCGATTCTTACTTCAACACTATAGACACGGATTACTCCGGCGATCTTTCAAGGGAAGAACTCGAGAACTCGGCCCAGAGCGCAAGATTGCCGTCTCAGCGAGCCCTGTCTCAAGAACTCCTCGAGCACTATGACGAGGCTAAGGGGATGGCAACCTCAGGTGAGCCGGAGAACTTCAAGACCAACGCCAGGGGACACGATCTCTACGCGCGGCAATTCGGCGACGATAACGCCGAAGGCATCTCGTACAAAGATGTGAAGGCTATGAAGTATGTCAGCGATCCTCTCACGCCGGAGGAACAATTCCGAAAAGCTCTTTTCCATGTCTCTCTAGCTCCGATATTCGGGCTCGGTCGCACAAAACCAGGCGAACTCGAGCGCGTATCAGACAGATTGGCCCGCTCGCAAGTGTCAGGCTCCCTGCAATTCGAGGTGGAAGCACAGAAACGCCGAGACATGCTCAACTCCTGGTTTGTCCGGGACTCGGAGAAGTAAGAGACCGCGCCTTCGACAGCTACAACGAATTTGATCACAACTCGTGGACCGGAGGGGGAAGACATTATACGATAGATTGTCGGACCATCGCGGAGCCATGCTGCTGCGACCCCATGACCGGGACGAACAAAAGATGACCTCGGAACAGGCACCAGCGAAAAGCGACAAACTCGGGCTTTTAGAGGTCGTTTCCATTGGCATCGGGGGCATGGTCGGCGGCGGAATATTTTCGGTGCTGGGCCTATCCATGCACATCGCCGGGCATGCTGTGGCTGTTACTTTCGCCCTCGGCGCGGTGATAGCTCTCCTCACAGCCATATGCTATGCCAAGCTCGGGCTGTCTTACAGGTCGGATGGAGGGAGCTTCACCTACCTGGAGCATGCTTTCAAGAATCACAACGTCGCCGGCATCGGCGGCTGGCTTCTTGTAGCCGGGTACGTCGGGACAAATGCGCTCTACGCATATACTTTCGGAGCTTACGGTGCCGCCCTCATAGGACATGGAGAGCTCGCACACAAGCTCCTCTCTGCCGCAGTTCTCGTGTTTTTCCTCGCCATCAACCTGATCGGAGTCCGAGCCTCGGGCGTCACCGAGGACCTGATTGTCGGTCTTAAAGTTATCATCCTGCTCATCTTCGGTGGTATCGGACTTACCACCATGCACCATGACCCGAGCTTGCCGGTATTCAACAACGGCTATCTCTCCCTGCTCACGGCATCAGCAGTGATATTCGTAGCCTATGAGGGCTTCGAGCTGATACCCAATGTGGTGGACGAGATGGAAGATCCGGAACGAGACCTGCCACTGGGTCTGGTGATATCAGTGTTTGTCGTGAGCCTGATGTATGTGCTTCTTGCCATCGTAGCCGATGGCAACCTCACCGCCGACCAGGTCGACAAGTACAAAGAGTATGCCCTCGCCGTCGCTGCTCAACCGGCGCTGGGGAAAGCCGGCTTCGTGATCATCTCGCTGGCAGCCCTTCTCTCGACAGCGTCGGCCATCAATGCGACCCTTTTCGGCTCGGCTCGTCTGGCGACAGTGATGGCGAAGAGCGAGACCCTGCCCCGCATCTTTTCGCTACGCGAGCGCAAACATGGAATCCCGTGGTTCAGCCTCACGAGCCTCACTATCACCTCCGCCGCCCTGGCGACATCCAGCAGCCTCGCGACAATCTCCGGCGTGGCAAGCGGGCTATTCCTGTTGATTTTCGCCTTCATCAACGCAGCAGCGTTTCGTCTCGCGAAGAAAATCAATCTACGCAGGCGAATAGCGGTCTCGGGCTTCGTACTTTGCGTCGCCTCCCTGATTGTCCTTATAATCTATTGCTGGACAAACTCGCCGGCGACCCTGATCACCACTGTCAGCTTTATAGCCATTATGGTCCTGCTCGAGTTACTGTACAGCGCCCGACGAGTGTTCTTCAGGAGAAAGCAATGATGCGCGATCCGAACGAGATTGAACTAGCTATTTTGAAGAAACTGCTCAGCAGAGCCTTCCCTGGCGCAGAGGACCTGCGGGCGCAACTGCCGGGCATCCAGGTCGAGACTCTGGACCGGGACGGAAGTATCAAGCTCGTACCGCCGATGGGGTCACAGAAAGCCGAAGACATCGAAGCGCGTGTACCGGTAGAAGGCTGGTATGTCGATGGCGTTCGCGACAGCAATACAAAGGATATATTTGGTGATGACGCGCTCGACGTCAAGGTCCATCTCCTCCTGCACGTCGTCGAGGGGCGCCTGCACGAGCTCGAGGTCTACAAAGACGATGGCAGCGCGATCCTCATACCACCCTCCCCCGAGCGAATCTCGATCAGCCCGGCTTGAGCTGGTTGCCTGCTTAAACTGGTTGCCTGCTTGATTCTATAGAAGCTTCGCCATGCCCTGCTCAGCCGGAGCGGCTATTCAGCCTACTTGCCGGACTTGGATGATTTGCCGCCGGGCTTGCTTGATTTGCTGGCGGTCTTGCCAGCGGTGCCTCCTGACTTGCCGCCCTTCGCGGCGCGGGCATTCTTCATACCCAGAGCCATATTGCTGAGCCCGTCGCGCATGGCTTTCGTGTCGTCCAGCTTCAGGCAGGTATCGGCGATCCTCTGGGCATCGGAATCCAGCCCGGCGCCCACGTATGTCCCATAGAGGAGCAAAACCATGCTCGGAAATGGATCGAAGTCCGGCGACACTTCAGTGTGCTCGTCTCGAGGCTTCTTCATTTCCTGGGCGGTCTTGTAGCAGTCATTGACCCTTGCCACGGGATCGACATATAGATACTTCGCTGCATCATTCCATCGCGACGCGTTGAACAAAATCCTTTCGAGCTGGTCGTAGTTCTTTTCGATGACTTCTTTCTGCTTCGGGTCGGCTTTGACTTTGTCGAACCAGGCAAGGGTGCAAGCGTTGTCCCCGATCATGTCATTGATGATGAGCCAATCCCTGCGATTGCCGGCTTTCTCGGCAGCATCCCGAATCTCTCCGAACTTCACCTTAGCCGGCGGATAAGTCACGCACAGGGTCTTCACCTCATAAGCAATCATAGAGGTCTTCATCTGAGCAAGGTCGGGTCCTGCCTTCTCCATGTTTTCCCAGAGCCAGACAAAATCTTCGAGAGCCTCGGACTTCTGCCCTGCAGCCAGCTTCTCGCGGGTCTTCGTGATGCGATTCCAGACCTCGGATGGATCGAATTGAGCGTTTGCAGCTTCGACCTCTTCCTGAGTCTTGCCGCTCCTGGCGCCTTCGAGCCAGCGCAGCAATTCGCTGGACCCCATATAACCGACTTGCCGCCCGAACTCGGCAACTTCGCCGGTCTTCCCACCGGTCTCACCGCCGGTCTCGTCGCCAGCATTTCCGCCGGCCGCATCGCCAGCTCCATCGCCGCTCTCACCACCGGCACCCGTTGTCGCAGCATCTCCAGCCGCGCCGCCCTCAGGGGCGAACAGGACCATAGTAGGCATCGCCTCAATATGCAGTGACTTCGCCGTCTTCGGATCCCTGTCGACATCCACCTGGATGGCGATTGCGTTTTTCTTCACCCAATCCTGCACAGCACTATCAACCCAGGTCGTGGACTCCATCTTCCTGCAGGGCGGGCACCAGGAGGCAGTGAAGTCGATGAGCAAGAGCTTGCTGTCCTTACTCGCCTTCTCTTTCGCCTCAGCATATGAGTAGTCGGAGAAAACGTCCGCATGCGACCATGCCGCCCCGGCGCAATTCAACGAAACAACACTCGCCAGCAACAATCGACCCAACACTTTGCTCATATAGCTCCTCAATATAGAATCGTCCGACACCATTAAACTACGAAGCTCGTTCCTGATTTAGGACCCCGATAGTGATTCCAGCCTGTCTCCCATCATTACAGTCACCGCAATCACCAGCTCGATTAGCGTAACCCAGCGCCACAGCCAACTTAGCGGTTTCTGATTGTCCCGGCACAGCTCATAGATTGTAACCACGCAACTAATGAGGATAAAACAGGCAGGAATGCCCTGAAATTCCATCCCAAAGGCTTGTTGGCTCAGACGAACCAATTCACCAGGTTGAAGGTTTAAAAGCAATAGAACTGAATTCGCCAACAACCACAGGTAAAGAAAAAGCGTTCGTTTAGGTCCGGTGAGAGTTTTCATCACGAGCCTATTTTGCATACATCGCAAGCGGTCCGTCTTTTTTGAGGTAGCCCTTGAGCTGCGAGTAGGGGAAGAAGAAGAAACCGTCGGGCTCGCAGGCTTTGGCTGCATGCGGGAATCCAAAGTCGTAGAGGAAGGTGATGCCTTCGCCGCCAATGGAAAATGAATCGAGATTGTCCTCTTCGAATTTGGCGTCCGAGAGCATATCCTGAAAGGAAGAGACGTCTCCGTCCTCAGATGATTCTCTCATTTTGTCGTTGACCTTTCTCTGCATAGCCTCATCCACGAGCTGAGCGAGCTGACCGCGTTTGGTCTCGATGAAGATGTCCTCTGCAGTGATAGGCGCGCCGGTCTTGAGATTCAGGCGGACTTGCTTGAAAGACGAATCAGGATAGGCGCCGAAGCCGTCGACCCACCAGGTCACATCGAGGATGTTGTTGCGATCGTAATTGACGTAGTACACGGCTTTGGACAGCCAGCCGCCGAGATCAGGATCGTGCACGGTCTCGAAGTTCAGTGCATTGGCGACCTTCTTCTCGACGGATTTGTCCGCTGACGAAACGGCTGGGTAATAAACGAGCCCCTCGTGATCGCCTTCTTTGTACTTGTCGTGGCTCTTGCGCGTCAGGGACACCGAGCCCGCCCCCATCGAGTCCAGGCTCTTGAGGCTGAAGGGAAGGCTCTTCTTGCCCGCGGTCCAGTTGCCGAAAAACTCATAGTCAGTCAGAGCACCACTGAAAGTTCCGGTGGTCTTTCCGCTTGCATCAAGTTCCTTGAGCTCGCAATTGTCGCCCAGATACTCGAAAAGCTTGCTCCTGTCCACAGTGCCTCGAAGATTGAGGGGCTTGCCGACATGATCGTAGCTATAGGTCCCGGTGACCTTGCCATTGGCGAGGTTCAGGCTCATCTTCACCTTGTATTTGCCGATGGTGCCCTGATAGGTCTTCGCCAGGGAGAGGAGTTGCTTGCCGCCGGCTGTGGCTGCTCCGGAGCAGGCTGCCTTTGCAGTTCCAGCTTTGCTGGTGGCGGGCTTTGCAGTCGGAGATGCCCATACAGTCTGCGGTCCGTCCGCCATCAAGGCGCCTCCAGAAATCGGCAAGGTCTGCCAGGAGCCCACGAGCAAAGCCACCAGAAGACTCAATCGCGAATTAGGCATGTTCGCCCCTCCGTGTACGAAAACCCTGCTCTCTCGAGTATGAATGACCCGAATTAAAGCAGGCTCAGCAAGATTACATCCACAGCAAATTACCTGCAAACAGGCTGTAAAGTGGTTGAGTTTGACAGCGATGCCTGATCTGCCTCAAACGCTGCTCGCATCTGAAGACAAAACGTCAGCCCCATCCTTTGCCCCGCGGGCAATGGTACGCTCCAGCAAGATGAGGCCCAGGAGACCGAGCAAGTTGACGGCAGCAAGAACCAGCCAGTAGCGGACGGCTACTTCAGGTCCGTGATCGAGAGCAGCGAGCCCGATAGCTGGACCGATGGAGCCGGCGATGCCCCAGCACAGCGAATTGACGGCGAGATATGTTGCCCTGGAGCGCTGCGGAGCAATCTCCACCACCAGCGACGATGCGGACGGTCCGTATAGGGCGTTCGCCGCGGCAAAGGCTGCAACGGTCAGAAAGGAAAGAAACACCACATGCTCTGCTCCCATATGTCCCAGCGAAGCCACCGCGCAGTTGGCCCCGATCCAGAAGATGCAGGCAGAGCCCAGGACCCTCGTTTTGCGCCTGTGAGCAGTGAGTCGAGCAATCGGCATCACCAGAAGTGATACCAGTACTATATAAACAGAAAATGAGATCGATACATAACTGCCGCCCAGGCTGCCGGTCTTCTCACCCACGAAGTTCGAGAGATATAACGGTAGAGCCGAGCTCATCTGGAGAATGTTGTTCGTGAACAAGAGATTCAGCACAGCATAAATTAAAAGCACCCGGTCCCTGGCAGCGCCAGCCCAGTTGCTCAAAAGACCCGGGCGCTTGCCCTTCTCTGCATCTAGAGTTTCTCTGATACCACGAAGCACGAACAGAAACAGCACCATATACGACGCAGAATCTAGAATGAAGAGCAGCCGATAGGCACTGTGAAAGCCAATCACGAGTCCGCCCGCCACCACACCGAGCCCCAGCCCGATATAGTCCGCCATTCGGGTGAGAGCAAAAGCCTCGTTGAGCTTGCCCGGTTTGGTAATATCAGAGATCAGCGACTCGGCAGCCGGCCAGTAGAAGCCGATACCAAGTCCGGTGAGAATATTCCCCATCAAGAACTGCCAGAACTGATCGGTGGCGGCGAAGAAAGCCGCCCCACAGGCGAGCAGAAATGAGGCTATCAGTAGCGACCCCTTCCGCCCGATGCCCGGATAGTCCGCGAAGGTGCCGCCGAGAAATCTCCCCAGGACGCCGAAGAATCCACCACAGCCAATACCGAGCCCGACATTGGTAGCAGAGATCCCGGCTACATTGACGAAGAAGATCGGCGCATAGAAAATCGTCAGCCCGGTGCCCACGGCAGACGCGAGCCGCCCCAGCGACAAAACGACCACTTGTCTGTCGAGTCCGGATACCAGCGGAAATTGGAGCTTCACCAGGTACGACCAATCTAGCCTCTACCAATCAGTCGATTTTACCCCGAATTCGATTCAGAGTTCAGAAAGCATCAAGTCGGAATGAGATAAAATCGCAGGGACTGTGCCCGAGATTGTCATGGACCCATTCAAGTTGACCAATAGTGATCTCGAACTCGCGGAGGAGCTCAACTTCTCCAGAGACGCTGTTGAGATAGTGAAAACCGCGACCGGCTCTACACTGCAAAAGGTCACGATGAGTGTTATCGGATGGACGGTCGAGGACGATCCACAGAGCACAATGGCCAACTTGGAGAGCTCGATTGAGAAACTGGAATCGCTCAAAGACAACTTCCCGGAACTCACAAAGCATATCGACGCCAGCCTGAAGAGGCTATCTGATTCTCCCCTGTCGAAAACAATGAACAACCCTACTTACAGGAGATTTCAGAGAGAGTTCGAGTCCTTCAAACCGTTCATCGCTCAGCGACTCGAAGAAGCACAAATCCAGGAGGCGCAAGTCCAGGAGACGCAAGTCCAGGGGAAGTCAGCTCACGGATTTCTCAATCTACCCGAGGGCTCTTCAATCCACGACTTGGAAGATGCAATGAACCGAACACTGGAACAGCTCCATGAAGAGTTTGCCGATGTCGAGCTTGATGCGAAGTACAGACCTGCTCACGCTATCGAGTTCTCGCTTCCGGAAAACACATCATGCAATCTCATAGAGCTAAAGGAAAGACTTGTACCACTCGGATACGGCACATATAAGACATCAAGTTTATTGAGCAACACTGTCCACTTCAAAGACCGCGAAAGTCTCGAAGTGGCAGCTGAAAAAGCTGCTGTCATTTATTCGAATCCTGAATCAAGAGTGACAGAAGAGGTCAAAAGGGAGGTGGACTTCAATCCAGAAACGGATTATCCGGATACATTTTTGATGATGGTAAGCACCCCTGGTTCGACGCTCAAGAAACTGGCGATTGGCAAATGGGAAATTACATATCATGCCAGATTCCAGTTAACAACGGCTGCGAGCAGGGCTGTTCTCGTAAGAACAGGCGAAGTCGATCAATTTCGATTCGTGGAGCTGGTCGGTACATCAGGACGAAAGAACCAACCATCCGTAAATACTGTGATCGACAAGCTGAGGAAATGGGACAGAGACATTGGGTTGACCATATTGGCTGCCGAAAGACACTCTGTCAGTATCAGACTTCACCAGAGACCTAACGACCTCGAGGACTTCCTGAAAGAGGCTTGCGAAATATGCCCCGCTCTGCTCTATGACATCTCGAATTCAATCATTACACCAGCAGGAATTAGAGAGCTGGCAAAAGCATTTTCAATAGACACAACAATGACTCTCAAATGGCATTGAAGGGTATAACTCAAAGAACGACACTGCTACGAATCAGACGACCAAGTCAAATCAGACAAGATGAATTCGGCCCATGGCTCATAGAATCGGAACATACTTCCTTGCCCTTGTGATAGCCGGTGCCGCTGGCGCGCCTCAGGTGTGGGCGGGAGACGGTCCGAACGACTGGGACGGAGAGGTGGGAAAATGCCTTGCGGTTTCGCCCTATCAATACGTCAATGGATGCCCGGCAGTCGTTACAGTCGCGATTGAAGTACCGAGTCAGAAGAAGCAGGAGGACTGGAGCAGCTGGGCAGGCGCGCTCGCCTCGAGCCTGAGGAGCTCCATCGAACGGGATATAGAATGCCCCCTGGTAAAGCAAGACGAAGTCCGCAAGACTAGCCTCCTCTTCAAGGTCACGGATGACGGCAAAATCAAGCAGATTGAGCGCAGTGGAAACACTGAGTTCGATAACTTTCTGTGCAAGAAAGTCAGAAATATGGAAGGCTACCCGATCCTGAAATTCCCGCGAACATCCGTCAAGCAGGTCTTATTAAAGGCCAGCTTTATGCAGGCGAGCACCCTAACTCCTCCTCCAGCCTTCACGCCGAAGGACAATCCCCTGCGAAAGACCCGCGACTGACACCAGCCCACCTCAGCCCCGCCACTGATAGCTTCCTGCGACGAGCCTTGTGACGAATTCCCGGTCGTGTTTCTCCCAGGTCTCTCCGTCCTTCGAAAGCCAAAATACGGTATCGACGCTCTCTTCATCGGCGTGCATCAGGACATCGTTCAAATTGTTCTTGAGATTCAGCCTGCCACCTGTCGTAATTGAAAGCAGTCCCCAGCTGATCCCCGGTCCCTGATCCGTCCATGCTTTCATCGCCTGTTGCATCCCGGTGGCAAACGTTTGATTCAAGAATCTGATCAGCGTGCCGCTCTTTTTACCCGAGAACGAAATACCGACCCATGTCGTTACTGGCGCCACAGTCGGATCGGCGCTGGAAGCACCGGAAAAGCTATCGCCATCCGCACTGCCGGAAACGCGCCGAAGTCCATATTCCCTATGATACTCGTATGCTCCCGACTCAAGAGACTCGGCCAGAGTTTCCAGATATTCAGCAAGGGAGCCAGCCAGCACTGGGCGTTCTCCTGACTCGTGGGAAAAGGCGATCACCTGCCCGGCAATTCCGCCATCTACCGGTGCCGTATCGATACAATAATAGTCGCCCGCGCCATTAGTGGCAAAAGGAATCCAGCCAGGATGCCACCACTGGGACGAGACCCCATCACCGGGGACGGACACCGAATCCTTGTAATCACCACCCTCGAGCAGCTCCTTTTGCATCTGCCAATCCCTTGCTACGTCTTCAAGCGAAAGAGGCGAGTAAGCCATATCGTCCGAATCGTCCGCGGAGGGGAAAACACCAATTTCCGTATCACCCTCGGCATCCCCCTCGGTACCATCAATGAGCCCATAGAGGCTGATGAAGTCCTTCGGGAGCTTCGCGCCTGAAAGCGACTCGAAAGACTTCAGCGCCTTGGCCTCGGCGCCAGACATCTTGAGGTTCGACAAGGCGGATGGAGCGTTCTCAGCCAACCACTTGCAAATTCGTTTCCAGGATTTACTCACCGAAGCCCGAGTCACCGTTTCTCCTCTTTACCACCACTGGCATTGTGGCTTCCCTTGCCGGCACCAGTCGTCCCAATCTCCTTGAGGACAAACTCGTGGCAACTCTTGATCTTGCTGACCTGCGGGCTGTCGAGCAGTCCGGAATCCGCGAGTTTCAACGCCTCCTCGATGGAAGCGAGTCCTTCCTTCTGATGCCCGAGCTCGACTGCGACGAGTCCGTAGCCTACAAGCTGGTCCGAATAAATCCGGGCTTCCAGTCCTTCGGAAGCAGCGTCGCCCTGGTGCTCTGCCCATCGCGCTCTTGCCACATCAAGCGACTTTTCCATACGCTCCACCAGTCTGGTGCGCGTTTGCGTATCAGCAACGCAGCGTGCCGCAAGCGGAGCGAACTCCGGCGTTATCTGCACCATTTGCGACACCGGTGTCGACAGCACCCGCTCTACATCGATCGAGAATCTCGCCCTGGCTTCCGGCTCCTTGTCGTTTGCAAGCAGCGCCGAGGCCAGAGTGTCGTTCGCTCGAAAATAGTCGTAATCGCGCTTGTGCTTGAAGCAATCGACCGAAGCCACTTTCTGTTGCAGGAAAGAGGTCGCTCGGACAAGGCTGATAGACCCTCCCTGGTGAATATAGCCCTCGGCAGCAGACTGAAACACGGGAGAGCGATACCAGTGTTCGCTGGGCAAGGTCGTCTGGGTGACTCGCACAGCCTCTTCCAGCTCGTGAGAAGCCTCATCGCCCTTATCTTCCACGGCAGCTATCCAGGACAGGAGGCTGCGGCACTCAGCGATAACATCCGGCTGCGGATTCTCTTCCGCCGAGGCGAGCACCAGATGCTTCTCGACAAACTCTTCCGCCTTAGCAGGGTCTTTGAGGTCCTCCAGAGAGGTTGCCACCATAAGCTTGATAGTTCGCTGGAGCACCGAAGTGCTACCGCCCCGCTCTCTAGCCAGACCAGCAGCTTCCTCGTAGCGCTGTACAGCCATCTCCCCTTTGCCTATAGTCTTGTAGGCGTCACCAGCAATTGACAGATCGTATGCATCGAGTTTGATACCACGCTTCGACTGAAGCTCCTCGAAGCGGCCGAGAATTTCACCGGCACCATTCCTATCACCTCTAATGGCGGCTACATAAGCTGAATAAAGTAGGCACCGAGCCTCATTCAATGGCACCGCTTCCTCGTACCGAGATTCGGATTTCGAATTATCGGAGTTGGTGTCATCTTTCGAGTCCTTAGAATTCGAGTTCTTAGAATTCGAGTCACCATCCTTCGAGGCAGCACCACCTTCCACAGCATGAGCCGCGAGCCGGGCAACTCGCAAACCTTCCTCGACCACCGGCGCGATGCTGTCTGTCAGCTCTGCTCGCTCCGGACTTCCGGGGGGCGCTTCCTGACACTGCATGATTAGTGCACGCGAGAGGAGAGTGACAGGCTCGAGCACTCTGACATCGTCCGGTCCGTAGGCGCCCTTGAGCGAAGCGATGACCTTCGTAAGAAAAGTCGTAGCGCCTTCGAGGTCATCGCTGGCGATCTTGCCAGTCGCTATTTTGTACACCCGGTCGTAGAGCACGTCGAATCCGACGTTCGCCGTCATCCCGAAAACATCCGTTGCGATGCTCCAGTCCTCGGCATCGTCCTTCTCACCAGCCTTTTCTTCATAGGCGGAAAGTCGCTCCTGCAGAGCCGAGAGTCTGGTCTGATCCCCCAGAATAAATGCCACCAGCGCCTGCTTCTCCAGGGCGTTTCGAATCTGATCCGCCTTCATGTCTTTCTGCGCGCAGGCAGCCGCCTTGCCGAATTCCGCATAGGCGTCTTCGTAGCGCAGGGTGTTCAGCATTCGCAAGCCTGCTTCGTCGTGACCTTTCCAGGTATCGGCGAGCTTGTCGAAAATCAGAGTGCCGGTACCGATCACCCCGATCCATATGAGTATCTCGAGGGGCTGGCGCCACCACTTCGGTCTTCTCGCCTTCTTGATTTTATGAGCCCTGGTCAGATCCTTGATGCTATCCGCAGACTGCGACTTGAGAGTCTCGAAAGCACCGGTGAGCTCGTCGACGCTGCTGAAGCGATCCTTCGGATCTTTAGCAAGCATCTTGGCGAGCACCACCTCGAGAGCATCGTAGTTGGCGAAGTCTTTGTGACTGCGGGGAATCTTCGGCACATCGAGCTCGAGATGAGCCTTCATGGTCTCGAAATAGGACGTTCCCATGAATGGCGGGTCCCCGGTCAGACACTCGAACATCACGCAACCGAGCGAATAGATATCAGACCGCCCGTCGAGCTTCTTTCCCTGCCACTGCTCCGGGCTCATATACGGCGGGCTCCCGAACACATCGCCGGTTTGCGTCAGATTGAGCTTGTCGACATCCTCTCCGGCGACCTTGGCAATACCGAAATCAGCGATCTTCGTCCGCCTGATACCATCCGCGCTATCAATGATGGCGATATTGCTGGGCTTCAGATCGCGATG
>JAGQHH010000134.1 GCA_020431945.1 Cyanobacteria bacterium HKST-UBA02
TCGAGATAACCGTTATCTCGCTATCGATCGAGCTCCTCCAGAAGCTCGATAGCGAGAGAATCGAGCGTCAACGAGTAGCTGACGTCATTTACTGCGGCATCAGCCTGATGAATCATCTGATCACCCAGTCTGCGTCCTTCATAAAGATCGTCGACACTAAGGGCGAGGCAACCGACCGGGACTACAAGGAGCGCTTCGACAGTATGAGCAGGCAATGGCAGGAGCTCGACGGAGCCGCCAGGTCTGCAGGACTCGATCTGGGCGAGCTGCACACCCATTTCCTCGAATTTCGCAATCGTTTCTCAGCCAGCCGTCAGCCAAAATCAAGCAGAGTGACGATGGAGGACTTCTCCAGGCGAGCAGAATTCGGTCTCTCGCTCATCGGTCTGATTGGAGCCGCCGAAATGTTGATCTTCGAGAGAGTCGAAGAACTCGGCGAGAAGGAAGCTTCCGAACTCGAGATCCACCGCCGCATGGTGCTGCTCCTGATCGGGGCGCTGGTCCTGAGCGTCCTCCTGTCTCTGACTCTTTGCTTTCTCGTCGGAAAGATGATCATCGCCAGGGTGGCGGTAGTCAGAGAAAACACGCAGCGCTTTGCCGAAGGCAGGGAGCTTCTCCCGCCGATTGTGGGCGAAGACGAGATCGCATTCCTGGACCGAAATTTCAGGAAGATGGCGGATCTCGTTCATGAGGCTGCAGAGCGGGACCGAGCCATCCTCGAGAATTCGGTCGATGTCATCTGCGCTATGGGCGCGGATCTCGGGCTCCTGCGTATTAGCGACTCAGCTCGAGCGCTCTGGGGCGTGGAACCAGGAGCGGCTGCCGGCACCTCCATAGCAGAGATAATCTCGCCGAGCAACATCGCCGAAAGCCTGGAGCATTTCGAGCAGGCCCGACAACAATCTCCCACCGTGGTCACCTTCGAGAACGAGACTCTCTCTGCATCCGGCGAGGGCATCGCCTCGCTCTGGTCGGTGAGGTGGTCGAACGAGGACGCTGCTTTCCTTTGCGTGGTTCACGACCTCAGGGAGCGAAAATATGCCGAAGCGCAGCGACAGGAATTGATGGCTCTGGTCAGCCACGATCTGAGAACCCCGCTGACCACGGCCATGATCGCTCTGGACTCGCTGCTGACCGATTCAGGCACCAACCTGGATGACTCAGAGCGAAGCGAGATTGCCGGCGTGCATGCTTCCCTCGACTACGTGGTATCCCTGGTGAGCGATCTCCTGGATCTCCTGAAAATTCAGGAGGGCCGGCTGGAGCTCGAGCTAATGCTGGTTTCGGTGTCCCGTATAGATGAGCTCCTGTCCAAATATCTTGAAGCACGCTCCATGGACTGCCGGTTGGTGGTGAAGGCCGATAAAAGCAAGATGCTGCTCATCGATGAGCACTTTCTTCCCCGGGTCGTCACGGCAATCGTGCGCCATTCCAGACTCGCCTGGGGTGACGGACCAGTGAAGATCGGCATAGACGAGGACAGGACCGGAGAGAAGATCCTTCTCTGGATCGAGCCGGATCGGCGCGAAGGCCTCGTGGAAACAGCTCGGGCCGGATCGATAGCAGAAGATTCCGAGTCGGCCAGAAGAATCAGCATGGCAGTATCCCTGGCTCTCTGCGAAGAGATTGGCCGAATGCTCCAGGGCGAGCTTGCCATCTCATGGGATTCTCGCGGACTTCCGCTCTATATGTTCAGGCTTCCACTGGCTGTGCTGCAATAATATAAGCATGGCTAAGATTCTACTGATCGAGGATGATGTGAGGCTGGCTGGTGAGCTTTCCGACTATCTCAGCCAGGACGGACACGCAATCGATCCTGCCCCGGACGGGGCTACGGCCCTCGAGCTGATAAAATCGTTCGAGTACGAGCTCATTATCATCGATGTCGAGCTACCCGACATGAGCGGTCTGTCGATTTGCGACTGCTTTCGCCGAAGTGGCGGCGCGACGCCGATTCTGATGCTTACCGGACGCTCGTCGATCGAAGACAAGGAGACAGGCCTCGACTCGGGCGCCGACGATTACCTGACCAAGCCGTTCAACGCCCGGGAGCTCTCGGCTCGCATTCGCGCCCTTCTTCGCCGACCTGCTGCGGTTTCAGCGAACCTGATCGAAATCGGAGACCTGGTCATCGACATTGCGACCAAGACGGTGACCTGCCAGGGTCAGCCAGTCAGGCTCCTGCCCAAGGAGTTTGCCATCCTTGTATTTCTACTGCGAAACCGCAATCAAGTTTTCAACGCCGATATGCTTCTCGAGCGGGTCTGGCCGATGGAGGTAGAATCCTCGCCCGAGGCGGTGCGGCAATGTGTCAAACGCCTGCGCGAAAAAATCGATATCAAGGGACGTCCGTCGGTTATCACCACGGTGAAAGGTTTTGGTTACACCATTCAAGATATCCCCTGAATCCTTAAGAGCAAGAGCGCTTTAAGAGCGTTTTTCCCTGGCGAGCAGCTCTTTTTTCCTCTCCACACCCCAGCGATAGCCCGAGAGCGAACCGTCCGCGCGCACCACCCGGTGGCAGGGAATAGCCACGGCAAGCTTATTGGCTGCGCAAGCTGAAGCCACCGCCCGCACCGCCCGCGGCGCTCCGATCGATCTGGCGATGTCACCGTACGTGGTGGTGGTACCCGGCGGAATCGCCAGAAGCGCCTGCCAGACTTTCTCCTGAAAGGCGGTACCGGCTATATCCAGAGGCAGATCGGAAGGAGCGCCGGCAAGAGGATCCTCCACCAGCCCCACGATCATCGCTACATAGCCATCGAAACTCGTGTCGCCCCCGATCAATCGAGCGCCCGGAAAGAGCTCCGCCAGATCGCTCATGAGCTTATCGGGATCGTCATCCATGATAATGGCACAAACACCACGCCCGGTCATGGCTACAAGAATGGCTCCCAGGCTAGTCTGTCCGACAGCGAACCTGATATCGAGACCGGCAGCGCCTTCTCGATATTCACCCGGGGTCATGCCCAGAAGAGACGAAGACTTTTCGTAAAAGCGGCTGCTCGCTCCATAGCCCGATTCATAGATTGCCTCGGTGACCGATGCGGCAGTACGCAGATTCTCCCTTATCCTGATCCGTCTTCGCGCCCGGACATAAGCCGAGGGAGTGACGCCGGTGGTTGCTTTGAAAAGTCTGTGGAAGTGATAGCGGCTGAGCCCGGCCCGGGAAGCCAGCTCGTCCAGAGCCGGGGGATCGTCGGTCTGGCTTTGATCTATAAACCGGCAAACCGAGGCGATTCTCTCGGCATCCGACTCAACACTGCTTTGCGGACGGCAGCGCTTGCAGGGACGGAAGCCCGCCTCCTCTGCCTGGCTGGCCTGATCGAAAAATCGGACATTTTCCCGGCGTGCCTGCCGGGAGCCACAGGAAGGGCGGCAATAGACCCCGGTGGTGAGAACGGCATAAACGAACTCCTCGTCCGCCCCTCTGTCTCTAGCCACCACCGCCTGCCAGCGCCGGGTATCTTCTTCAGTGCTCATGCTCATGACTATGTTCGTGTTCACTTTCATTTTCGGTCCTCGATTTGTCTGCGACAATCTAACAACCGGGAGCACACTTTAACACTCCGGAACTTGCTATTGAATTATCATTGTCTTCCATGGAAAAACTGGAACTCCTTCAAAACATCCTCAATCTCGATGAGCTCGAGGAAATCGCCCGCAGCCGTCTTCCCGGTCAGAACTTCGACTATTTTGCCGGAGGCGCCGGGGACGAGATTACCCTGGCAGCAAACCGGCAGTCCCTGAGGAATCTGCGCCTGCGCCCCCGGATGCTGGTGGATGCAAGCAATCTGGATACTTCTATCGAGCTCTTCGGGGAGAAGCTCCCGTCACCTGTCATGATCGCCCCCATGGCATTTCAGAAGCTCGCCCATGAAAGAGGCGAGCTGGCTATGGCCGAGGCTGCCGCCGAGCATGGCGCGCTCATGGTGGTGAGCACCCTGGCCACCTGCAGTCTCGAAGAAGTAATGACAGCCACTGCCGCCGGACCCCCAAAATGGTTCCAGTTGTATGTTTATAAAGATCGTGGTATCACCCGGGATCTGGTGACCCGGGCAGAAGAGGCCGGATACAAAGCAATTGTCGTCACCGTGGACTCGCCGGTTCTGGGCAAGCGTGAAAGAGACATGCGCAACAGTTTCCAGCTTCCTGACGGAATCACGATCGAGAATCTGCTCGAGCACGGACTGAAAGACTTTCCCGCCACCCGGGGGGAATCGGGACTGGCGGCTTACATAGCCGGTCTCTACGATATCTCCCTGAGCTGGAAAGACATCGAATGGATAGCCGGGCTCAGCGACCTGCCGGTTCTGGTGAAGGGCGTCCTCAGAGGGGACGACACCCACATCGCGATCGAATCAGGCGCCCGGGGCATTTCGGTGAGCAATCACGGCGGCAGGCAGCTCGATACGACGATAGCTTCCATCGATGCCCTGCCCGAGGTGGTCGCGGCAGTGGAAGGTGCCTCAGCTACCGCCGGGAAAATACCGGTTATCTTCGACGGTGGAATCAGGCGGGGCACCGACGTGCTCAAAGCCCTGGCTCTCGGAGCCGATGCAGTGCTCCTGGGCCGGCCGCTCCTCTGGGGTCTCACCATAGATGGTGCCCGGGGCGCTTCCCGGGTGCTCGCCATAATCAATGCCGAGCTGCGCAATGCCATGACCCTTGCCGGCGCCGAGAACATCGGGGCGATCACCGAGGATTTAATTGCCGGGTCTAAACAGTAATCTGTTATTCACGGGCCACGTGGAAAGGCAAAAGCTGCATGGGACAAGGCTTTTGTCCCTGTTGATATATTGATCGAAGGGAAAATCAGGAGCTCTTCAATTTAGGAAC
>JAGQHH010000135.1 GCA_020431945.1 Cyanobacteria bacterium HKST-UBA02
GCTGGGGGTTCTCTTCGGTCTCGAGCACGCTTCTCAGAGCATTCTCGGTGATCACCATGACTCTCTGGTTGAGGTCGTGCGCTTCTTGAAGTCTGCCGAGGAGGAGCTTCCGGCTGGCCAGAGAATCACCTACCGAGGCGAGCAGAAGGTTGTTGCCCTGTTTCTTCACGATGTCCATGGTCACTTCGGCGAGCTCGAGTGCGCGCCCGGGGTTGCCTGTGTACATCAGGCAGCGGTCGATTACCCGGAGGATCTGAATGTCGAAAAAGGTGGCGTCCGGTTTTCCCCGGGGGAGCACGCCCGCTCTCATGAGATACCGCTCCCCCAGCCTGACGGCGAGACCGTACTTGCCCCGGTTCTCCAGGATACGCAGGAATTTGTAGACCAGTTCGGAGAGCATGATTCATCTTTTCCACCGTCTGCGACCGGATAATCCCGATTCTCTCAACTATAGAAAGAAGTAGATATTGGATAAAAAGGAAACCCCGGAGGGCATGGGCAAGCCCATGCTCTCCGGGGGAAAGTCTCGTTACGCTATTCCCGCGGGAAGAGCGTCAGGACCGTCGGGTGACCCTTGTACTCGCCGGGGGCGGGCACGTCCTTCATCTTCTCGGGGATTTCGGTCTCGTCGAAGTTGAGGTAGTCGACATAGACGACGATGAACTCGCCGTCGGCCCAGGCGTCGAGGACGATGGAGCCCTCTTTGACGAATTCCTGCTTGAACGCAGCCACCGCCGCTTCGAGGTCGATCTTCTCGGGGGTGTTTTCCTTGGTGGACATTATTGCCAGATCCTCTCTGGATGTTTGTTGCGGGCAGGGACGCCACCACCATTGATGGCGTCCCGAAAGCTTCAGCCGGTTGCGTCCCTAGATGGGACAGGCATCCGGCGGGAGAATTGACTCTGCCTTTTCGCGAAAGCGTCTGGCCCGCGCTTCATAAATCTGGGACCGCAGGTTCCAGAGATAGGCGCAGTCCGGCGTGTTCTCGCCAAAGCGCTTGAGTCCGTCTTTGACGATGCGCTCGGCGCGATCGAGCTTGCCGATTTCGAGGTTGCGACCGGCAGCGTGGGTCCAGGCGCTGATGCTCTCGGGTTCCGAGGAGGCAGTCGCCTGTGCCATCTTGAGAGCGCGCTCGGCCCGTGTCAGGGCTTCTTTATTCAAGCCGGCACGGCCGTACATGGCGCTGACATTGGTGAGGTTGGCGCGCAGAGATTCGGCATTGCCGTTGCGCTCCCATACCGCGATCGCTTTCTCGTACCAAGCCAGGGCTTGTTGCTGTCGCCGTGGCTTGTTCGCTTTCCGGCACCGGGCGAAGAAATCCAGGAAGGACATCTGAAGGTAGGCATCAGCCATGTCTTCGCTGTCCGGAGCAAGTTTCTCCAGAAGCACGATGGCTTGGCGAAGCTTCTTGCGAGCGCCGCGCCCGTCTTTGCCTCTGGCAAGCTCCCGGGCTGCATCTTTGAGCATGCCGGCGCCCAGGACGTCGTCGAATATGTAGGATGCCATGCCCAGCGGTATTTCCTTGTCGCCGAGGAGGAGCACTGCTCTGGCATTGCCGCTTTGCTTCGGCGTCTCGAACTCGAGAACCGGGGTTTCGCCTGCTGCGAAGTCCCGGGTGAATAGCTCCTTGTCGTTGTAGGTGACGCGAATCTTTGCTGGGGTGGTCAGGGGGTCGACCATCTCAATGCGCATTTGGATTCGTCCTTGAGTTGGATAGGCTTGCGGAAAAGGGCGCCACCACCATTGATGGCGCCCCGAAAGCTTCGACCGTTCCCGGGTCAGGCCAGCTTGGGAAGGATGTCGATCATGTCGACGACCTTGATGTTCTTCGCCTCGAGGTCGGAGAAGTGCTGCTCCTCGTCGCTCAGAGCGCGAACACCGTCCCGGACGACCCGGACCTTGATCTTCTTGCCCTTGAATTTCTCGGCGGCCAGGTCGAAACCAGTCCAGGAGACGCAGTAGCCGAGAGCGAGACCGACCAGGTCGACCTGGATCTCATCGGCACCGAGCCGCTCGGCTTCCGCCACCAGCCATTCGACGAAGCCGGTGGACTTGCCGAGGAAGGGGAACTTCCGGCGGATGCTGCGCTTGGCCTTGCGACCGTTGTCGTAGAGCCCGCTGTAGGAGTCGACCCGCTTGTCCTGGCCTTTCTTGAAGGTGGCTGCCACCATGGACCGATCGAGGTCGGGGTGGAAGCCGTTGCCCGAAGGACCTTCGCGGCCGTCGATGCCGTGGTCGGTCCAGAGACGCTGCTCGACGCCGTTGAGGATGATCACGTCGGCGAAGGGCTGCTTGCCTTCGTGTTGCGAGGCGAAGGAGCCATGGTCTTCCGGATGGGCGTCCTGGAAGTCGACCACCAGATCGTATTCGTCAGAGCGCGAGAGGGCGTTGGCCACGGGCACGACCTTGTGTCCGTCAGGCACCGGCAGGGTGCCGTAAGGCATGAACGTGTCGAGGATGTCGACACGGCCGAGGACGCGCAGGACTTTGACTTCCTTGCCGCGCCGTTTCACTGTCTTCAAAGTGATGGCTTTACTCATGGAGGTTTTTTCCGTGGTTGCGATTGACCGGCTGCCTTCCGGCTGCCAGTCGATTTCGGATGGTGCGCCGGCGACATATGCCTCGAGCTCGGCGATGAAGGCGTCGGGCGCCGTATCGCTGGGCATGTGGCAGTCGTAGCGCGGGTTGAGGCTCACCGAGCCGAGCTTCACACCGTCAGGCTGGCAGGAGTGCTTGAAGCGCTGGGTGATGAAACGCCAGACATACTGCCTGAGACAGGTGAGGATTCCGGCGACGGAGTAGTCCTCTTTGAACCTGGCCTGGCTGGTCAGGTAGAGAATCTTGCTGGGAGCGCTTCCCCACCTCACCCAGTGGTAGAGGAAGAAGTCGCGCAGGTCCTTGGGACCGAGAGAGTCGTTGGACTTCTGGTGCTGCTGACCGTCCTTGCCCACAGGCAGAAGCTCAGGCGTCTCGGCGGTGGCGGCGATGTCGTTGAGGACATCCACCAGTTCGCCTTCGGCCTCGTTGGCTGCCACCCAGCGGATGAGCAGCGCGATGAGCGTCTTCGCCACGCCCGGATTTACCGAGTACATGGACATGTGGTCGGCGTTATAGGTACACCAGCCGGCGGCAAGCTCGGTGAGCGTGCCGGTGCCGAGCACGAAGCCCGCATTCATCAGGATGTCGGTGCGGGCTCGGGCCTGCTTGTTCTCGAAGTCGAGATCCTGGCTGCCCACGGGCAGCTCACGCAGGCGCTCGACGAAGTCCTCGGTGGACAGCCCATCGAGATTGATACCGAAGGGCTTTTTGCCTTCCTGACGCCAGGCCAGCAGGCAGCGCTCCTTGATGTCCACCTCTTTGACAGTGACGCCTTCCAGCTGCATGAGCTTCATGGCGTTGTTATAGGTCCGGCTGGTGGTGCCGAACCCCGGCATGGTGAAGCAGTGCAGCAGGTGGCGGGGAATGCCCAGCTCATCGAACGCCTTGACGGCGACAAGGAGCATCTGGGTCGAGTCGGCGCCGCCGGAGATGCCGCCCACCGCCATGGCCTTGCCGGAGGCGGTGAGGTCGGCCACCACTTTGTCGCGGCCGCCCCGGAGCTTGATCAAGTAGCGCAGACGTGTCTTGAGCGCCCGCACCTGGATCTTGAAGACCTGGCGGCAGCGCTTGTTGAGCGTCTCGGGATCCTGGGGCACGAAGGGATAGGCGTCCAGCCGCCGGGCGAGCTCATCCGGAAGGGAACCGGCTTCGAGGTCGAACTCGATGCGGTCGAAATCCAGGAGTGGTGCGAAGGCACGCCGGCAGTCATGGAAAGTGCCGTCCCGCATGCGCTCGTGCACGACGTGCTGGACGTCGACATCGGCGTACCGGAAAGGCTCGGACTCCGAAAGGGGCTCGGCTTCGCTGAGGATACCGCCGAGTTCCCCGATCAGGAGCTGTCCGCCGTAGACCAGGTCGGTGGTGGACTCGCCATCACCGGCGGAGGCATAGGCGTAGACTGCCTGGGACTGAGCCGAGTGCGCAGCCACCATGCTGCGCCGGTATTCGTCCTTGGCCACCAGCTCGTTGCTGGCGGAGAGATTGAAGAGCACCGTGGCGCCACCGAGGGCCTGGAGGCGGTGAGGCGGGATTACCGCCCAGCCGTCCTCGCAGACTTCGATGCCGAATACGAGACCGGGGAAGTCCCTGGCCTCGAAGAGCAGGTCGGTGCCGATCCGGACTTTCTGCCCGCACAGCGTGATGAAACGCTTCTTCAACTTGTCGCCCCGGGTGAACCAGAGCTTTTCGTGGAATTCGCCTGCATTGGGCAGATAGGTCTTGGGCACGACACCCAGGATCTTGCCCCGGCAGACGACCACGGCGCAGTTGAAGAGCTCGCCGTCGAACTCGATGGGAGCACCGACGAGGAGGACGCCCGAAAAGTCGGTGCGCGAGGCTTCGACGATTCTGGCGATGGATGTGAGGGCGTCCCTGCGCAAGACTTCCGAGCGGAAGTGGTTGGCGCAGGTGTAAGCCGTGACACCGAGCTCGTTGAGGACGAGGAAGTTGGCTCCCACGTCCTGAGCCCGCTTCATCATGGCGATGATGCGGTCGGTGTTATAAGCGCAATTGCCCACCTCGACATCGTGGCTGCCCACGGCGATGCGGACAAAGCCGAACTGGCTTCGTTGTGTTTTTGTCATAGAAATCCCTCAGGGGGCAGAGCCCCTTTCCTGGAGGTTAGGTCCGCTTCGCCTTCCCCTTCACCAGGGTCGAGGTCAGAAGCGAGGAAATCGAGACAACATTCAGGAAGTCGCTCGCCAGTTCCAGCGCACGCGGGTGGCTGTCCGTGACGATGATGCGAGCGAACTTGCCCGAGTCTTCGATGCGCTTGACGGCATCCAGAGGCAGGATGCCGTGGGTGGAGATTGCCGCCACTGCCTTGGCGCCTTTCTTGAGATAGGCGTCGGCAGCGCCGATCAGGCTGCCGCCGGTGCGGATCATGTCATCGTAGATGATCACGATCTGCCCTTCGACGTTGGCGCTGATATCGAGCACTTCGGTGGTGGCGCCACCGGTGCGGCGCTTGATGATGAAAGCCGGATGGACGGGCAGCTTCAGGGCTGCCATGTCTCGGGCCAGGGACTCGACCCACTTGGCGCGACCGGCGTCGGTGGAGGCCAGGCAGAACTGGTCGAGGTCCACCTCGACCTCTTCGGGCTTCCGGTCCTTCGCCTTCTTCAGGGCCTGGTCGACGTCAGGTGTGCTGCAGGTGATCACCCTGACCTTCGCCAGAGGACCTTCTCCGCTCTTGTCTGCGGCTGCGGCGGGGTCCACTACCAGGTCTGCCACTTCCTCGGTCTGGCAGTGCCGGGCGAGCTGCTGCGCCGCCTCGATCACCACCGGCTTGGCATAGACGTGCCGGGCCACGAGGTTGCCCTCGAAGTAGTACGGGATGCCTTCCGAGTGCAGGTCCACCAGGTAGATGCGATTGCCGCCGGGAGCCTTGGGAATCGACGAGAGCAGGCGAGCCCGGTATTTGGCCGGGGTCGCTTCACCCTGGATGACGGCGCGCTCCTGGGTGGAGTAGCCGAAATAAGGGACCACGAGCTTGAGCCTGCCGGCGAAATTGTCCACCAGCATATTGCCCAGGTCGAAAAGCTCCATGGTTTCGCGGTCGTCGATGGTGCCGCCGAGGAGAATCACCTCGCGGTCTTCGACGTCGCTCTGGAGGCAGCGGTAGCGCTCGCCGTCCGGAAACGGCTTGTCCTCGGTCTGAAGAGTGCCGTCCTTGGCGATGGACCGGGCCAGCTTACCTGCCTCGAAAAGACCGGAGCTCATCATCGCGTCCCTCAGGGACTGATAACTTCCGGTCGCGAACAGAATCGGTTTGCGGTAGCTCATAGCTTGCCTTTCGATTGGGTTAGGAAGCCTTCTTGCGTCGGCTTCCGGTGGATGACCGGCGTCGGCGCCCGGAGCTCGAGAGCCGCTTCTGGGCTTCGGCTACCTCGGCGGCGCGCATCGCCTGGAAACGCTCCTGCCATTCCTGGACCAGGGGCGAGAGGACGAACTTCTTATACTTACCCCAGGTGGCGTCACCCCGATCGGCCTGCTGGTCGAAATCCTCGTGGTAGACGATGCGTCCCTGGTGAACGAGCTTGACGTAGAGAGCCTCGCCATCGATTTTCTCGCTGGCGTCAGCCACCACCATCAGGTCGTCCTGTCCGTAGACACGCAGGTCGCCGCCCAGAGACTCTTTGCCCGGGGTGTTGGAGAACTTGACGTTGGGGTGCCCGTTGGTGCTGCTCCGCTTGAAAGCAGCGCTCACCGTGTCACGGTGAACCAGGCGCCACCAGTAGCCGCCGGCGCCGGGGAAGAGCATGGTGGGCTCGATGCCGGTCTGCTGCTCGAAGAAGCCGTAGACGCGGCGGATGGTCTCGGGATTGACCTCGTCCTCGAAGACGATGGTCCGAGGCTCGATCCCGGCAGCCTTCATGCGCTGGAAGTAGAGGACGCACTGCTCCTCGATATTGCCGGAGTCGACGCGTACGCCGACTCTCTGGGTCTCGGGGTGACCCTTGATCACCGAGAGAGCGTTCTCGAGACCGACCGTGGTGGCGTCCACCAGGTCGCAGAGCAGCGAGGCAGAGCCCATGGCGCTGACGAAGCGATCCATCATCTCGCGCTCAGCCTGACCCAGAGGCTTGTCGAAGGTCTGGTTGGCGCACATCATCTCGTGACCGATGGTGCCGATGGACTTGAAGAGATGCGGCCACATGAACTCAGCCGTGTCGTTACTGGTCAGTCTGCCCCGGCCGCCGACATAGCGGGCCAGGAGGAGAACCAGGTTGGCTTGCTCGTTGACCGCAGCCCGCAGACCGAATTCGGCGTCCCGGTCGGTGGCTTCCTTGACCAGACGAGCCTTGGTCGCCTGGATGATGGGGGCGAAGTAGCGGCACATGGCCGGCTCCAGATAGGAGATGCCGCCGCCGGGTCCGCCGAAGAGCAGGTTGGGAACCCCTTTCAGGAAGGTCTGCCCGCCCGGGAAGCCCCAGATGTCGATGGGCAGGTAGATGTCTTCACCGACCTGGCTCGCC
This sequence comes from Cyanobacteria bacterium HKST-UBA02, assembly GCA_020431945.1. The sequence goes on from JAGQHH010000135.1 coordinate 7,077, forward strand.
AGGATGTGATCCCAGAGGGCTGTCGGGAAGGCTCGTACGCTGGACTGGTTCAGGAACCAGTCCCGGGCAAGCTCGATGTCCGCGCGCTTGAGCGGTCGGTAGAACCACTGCGCCAGCATGGCTTCGTGACCGGCCATGATGAGCTGGTCGCCGGCGCCTTCCTCGGGTAGCCCCTTGCGCATGGTGAGGTGATAGGTCGACGGGGCCAGAGCGAGGTCCGGCACCGCATGCCACATGGTGCGCTTATAAGTGTCGGTGGCTCCGATGAAGCCGCCGAGAGCGAACATGCGGCTGTAAAACTCGTCGATCATCGCCGCGCGTTTGGCGGCGAAGCGGTCGAACTCGGGTGTTTTGGTCATAGCTCGGTCCTTCTGGGGTTTGGTGGCAGTGCACCGCTCGTAGTACCGGTCCGGCAGAGGAGCGCCGGGCGCCAGGTAGTGGCGCCGGTCGCGGATCTTGTGCCAGACCTCCGTTGTGACCATGTACCAGATGGACTCACCCTTCCTGACCATCTCGCGGATCATCGAACTCGAGATCGCGGGGGTCGGGCAGGTGAGCGCCTGGATGCGCGCCTGAGGTATCGCCCGCGCCCAGGCCTTGATCTTCTTGAGACCAGCCCTGTCGCGGGGGAAAACCAGGAGCTGGCAAAGCGAGAGGAGCTCGTCCGCGCCGTGCCATTTGTCGATTCGCCAGGGATTGGCGGGGTCGAGATATTCGGCGCTGATGAGCAGGTAGAACTCGACGTCTTCGCCGTACTGCTTCATGAGCTCCTTGACTGTATCGAGCATGTACGAGGGACCCTCGCGTTTCATCTCGATGTCGCAGGCCTCGAAGTAGCAGTTGGGCTCGACGCAAGCTTCCACCATCTCGTGACGCAAGGCAGCGTCGAGGACGCCGGACTGCTTGTGAGGCGGGTTGGCGCTGGTGACAAAGAGGACTTTGTCCAGCCCGAACCGCTCACGGGTCCATTCGGCGCAAATCAGATGACCGGTATGGATGGGGTCGAATTTGCCCCCGTAGATACCGATTTTCAATCGGGGCTTTTTCACCCCTTGATCAGCTTTTCTCCGTGTCATGTCATAGAACCCTGCTGGTTGTTGATTGGACTCCAGGTCGGTTGGCGTGGAGAAATCAGTGGATCAGCCAGGCATCCTGTCTTCGCGCGGGTTAACCCCGGGGCGTACGAGCGCCGGCGAAGATAGAGATAAATGGCTGTCCGAGAGTTTTGGCTTGCTGAATACTTGTTGGAAATGAGAATGTGAATAGAGACTCGTGAAAACTAATAGTTCTCAAGAAGTTATTACAAGGAAGAGGGAAACATCGGTTTACTGTGATTTCCTCTTTGCAACCGGGCGCCCGTCCATTGCCGGACCCCTGCCCCGGGACCATCAGGGCTTGCCGGGCAAGCAGATCCAGATATCAGATAAATACTGAGGGGCTGAACACCAGGACGATATCAAGAGACTTCTGAGAGAAGTGTAAACTTGGCCCAGTTAGCGAAGGATTCTGATGATGACAGGATCGGAAAGTGATCAAAGCAGTTCGAAAGGTGCGAAGGCCGGGGTCCTGTCCTGGGTTCTCGCTGCGATCGCGCCTGTGGTGCCGATTTTGATGCTTGCGGAATCCTGGGGAAGGTTTCGGGGAAAGGTGAGCGATTTCCCGGAATACTATACGGCTTCCTGGTTGTGTCTTCATGGGCAGGCTATCGATCTCTATCAGCTGGACAGGCTTGGCGCCGTGCAGCATCAGCTTTTCCCCGGGCTGGCAAGAGATGTGGTACTTTTCTTGTTGCCACCGCCAGCAGTGCTTTTTGTTACTCCTCTCTCTCTCTTGCCACCGGATGTTGCCTTTGTTGCCTGGCTCCTTTTCATTGCCTTCATGCTTGCTCTCGCTTTATTGGTCCTGGCAAAGATGTTTCAGCTCTCCAGCAAGGCTGTTCTGTACACAATCGCGGTAATGTCGGTTTCAGGGGCCGTTTTCGAGTGTCTGAAGCTCGGTCAGATCGCTCCTCTTCTCTTGCTTGCATACAGCCTAGGGCTCTTTTGCGAATCTTCAGGTCGCCCGGTTCTATCCGGGCTCGCCTACTCACTGCTTTTGATCAAGCCTCAATTCCTCTTGCCGGTGCTTGTCGCCGGCATGGCTGGAAAGAGGTATCGCTGCCTGACTGCGCTTTTTCTTTCAGCACTTTTCATGACGGCTGTCTCTCTTCTGCTGCTGGGAATCGCTGGCTGGCAGAAATATTTTGAGCTTACGAAAGCGGCTCTTGCCCGCCCGGAGCTTGTGGCAACCGGGATCAATGCCACTCTCAGGGGGCAGTTGCTGCGCTTTTGGGGCTCCGAGAGCCTCATTGTCGAGCCGCTTTTCTGGCTTATCTGGGCTCTTTCGATTCTGTTGCTCTATCTGGCCCTTCGAGGTCGCCGTCCCGAGCGTGCAATTCTTATTTCTATGCCTGTGGCTTTTCTTCTCGCGCCTTATGCCCAGAGCTACGATCTCATTCTGCTCCTGCCTTCGATTTTGTGCTTTGTAAAACACCGGCTCTACAGATCCCTGCCGGTCTGGATCGTGATGCCGTATCTGGTGGCATGTGCGTTTCTGCTCCTGCCCTTCCACAGCTTTTACCACTATGGCTATCTGCTTCCCGGAGGAAGCGTCAATCTGGCCTTCTATCTGGTCCTTGTCTATATTGCTTTTGTTCTGGCTGGCGAGCGCCCTATCGTGGCTAGCGATGCCTGAGTGGCGGGAGAACACCGGTAACAAATTATGTGGGAGATCAGGGCGATAAACTCGAGATCCATGGCCAGTTCTGTATTTGTCCGTCCTCTTGACATTTGTTCATCAGATAAATAGATGGAGGTATCTCTGAAGACTTTCTCTAGTATCGAGATCCATTCGTTCTTTTTTCCTTTGAGGGAAATTCAGTCCCCACCCATATTTCCGCCAACCAGACTATCCGGCCAGAGCTCCCCAGAGGGAGTCCGTCCGGTGACGCGGTCAGTAACGAGTCGGTTCGAGTTAAACGAAAACCTGACCTGGAGTCTATCATGCTAGTCAAAACCATCAAGGTCGGACCCATGGAGTGCAATTGCTCCATCGCGGTCTGCCCGGAGACCAGAGATGCCATCCTGGTCGATCCCGGCGGCGACGCCGAGGACATCGCGGCGATGATCGAGAGCAGCGGAGCCAGGGTGAAGGCTATCGTCATCACCCACGCTCATTTCGACCATGTCATCGCCGCCGGCAAGATCAAGGAGATGACGGGAGCACCGGTCTGTCTCCATCGCAAGGACATGCTTCTCTACCGTCTGATGCCGCTCCAGTATCGCATGGCGCAGATCGCCGATCGTCGCCCTCCGAGACCGGACCGGCTTCTTCGTGAAGGCGATCGAGTCGATGCCGGAAGCCTCTCCTTCTCGGTGCTTCACACCCCCGGCCATTCTCCGGGGAGTTGCTGCTTCCACGAGGACGACGGCAAGCTGCTCTTTTCGGGCGACACGCTCTTCTGCCGATCGGTGGGTAACTGGAAGGTGCCCTTCGGCAATTTCGAGAAGCTTTTCCCGTCCATCTTCGACAAGATCATGGTCCTGCCCGATGAGACCAGGGTGATCCCCGGTCACGGACCGGAGACCACTATCGGCGACGAGCGGAGGAGCAATCCCTATCTCAAACCCGGCCGCGTTGCCGAGCTGCGCGAAGAAGAGGGAAAGCGGCCAGGCACAGCCCGGCTGCTCTTCTCCATCATCGCCGGCATGGTGAAAGGGTCTTAGGCAATAGACCCAGCCGATTCTGGAGGTCCCGGCATCCGGGACCTCTTCTCGCCCATCCCGTACTTCATGTACCAGTCAAAGCCAGTTAAGAGGGCTCAAATCATGGAATCTCAATCCCGCCGGTTCCCGACCGTCACCGTGGCGCTCGTGGTGCTCAACATCATCGTCTTCGCTGTCGAGTGTTTCTGGATCACAAGCAATGACTATGGCTGGATTCTATCCTGGAGTTTTGTTCCCGCCAATCTCACCGGGAGCATGCAGAGCTTCGATGTCGGCAGTCTCGCCCTTGCGGGAAGCGCTTCCCTGGCGGCCATGTTTCTGCATGCCAGTCTCTCGCACCTCGTCGGCAACATGCTCTTTCTCTTCCTCGCCGGAAAAGCCGTGGAGCAGCGTGTCGGCTCCCTGGCCTATCTTCTCCTCTACTTCGGTGGCGGTATCGCGGCCTTCTCGGTCTATGTGATGTCCGCACCCAACTCCACGATTCCCTGCCTGGGAGCAGGCGGCGCTGTTGCCACCATCTTCAGTGCTTATCTGTGCCTGATCGCATCCAGCTCCCGGTATTCAGGCCTCGGTCTGCTGACCCGGCTGGCGATCATCGCTTTTGGAATCGCCTGGTTCGTCAGCCAGTTCATCGGCATCCACGATGTCGTACGCGGTCTGGTTGATAGCCGCATCGCTTACTGGGCCGAAGTCGGCGGTTTTCTCGCCGGTCTCGGCATGAGCGCTCTGATCGCGCTCTACCAGCGTCATGCTTCGAGGCTCGAGGGCATGTCGAGCGTTCAGGTCGGAGCATGATCTCCCGACACGAGTAGTGTGCAGGCAGCAGGAAGGGTCTCTGGTCCTTCCTGCTGCAGGGCGCTGATTTTTTTGATCTCGATTATTCTACTAGAGGAGATAATATTATCGAACCACTGCGAAAGCCATGCCGTCATATCCTTTGGCGCCCACGGTCTGAAGGACTGTGGCATCGATTCCGTCGGTTTCGCTCAGCAATTTATTGAACTCCCGGACGCCACGGACGTTCTCGTCGGCACTGTCCACTTCGGCCACCGCGCCGTTTCTGACGACATTGTCCGCCACTATGAGAGTACCTGGTCTGGACAGCTTCAGGGACCAGTCGAGATAATCGGCATAGCCTGGTTTGTCCGCATCGATAAAGATCAGGTCGAAAGGACCGGCTCCCTCACCAGCCATTATGGCAAGCGTTTCGACGGCTCTACCGACTTTGATTTCGACTCGCTCCGAGAGTCCGGCGGCATCGATGTTGGCGGCGGCGACCCGGGCATGGTGAGGAGAGGACTCCAGAGTGATCATCTTGCCTGAAGGCGGCAGGGCCCGGGCCATCCAGATCGTACTGTAGCCGCCCAGGGTGCCTATTTCGAGGACACGCTCGGCGCCGACCAGACCGACGAGAAGCATGAGGAATTTGCCCTGGACCGGTGAAACACTTATGGAAGGAAGACCTTCTTCCCGGCTCCTGTCCTGGGCACTGCGAAGAGCTTTGTCATCTTCTATGAATAGCTGCTCGAGATAGTCGTCTACGTTGGTCCATAGTTCTTTGCTCATTGATTGCAGTTTCCTCCATCGTGTCATTTTTTCTGTACCGTTGATGATCGGTCGATATGACTGTCAGATCAAGAAATTCGCAAAAAACATGACCACAGAGTCATAAATCCGGGTCGGCATGACTCTTGGATCAAGAATTTCGGAAAAAACATGACCCCACAGTCATTTGCTGAAAGTGGCGGAAGCCGAGTCGAGAACAATTCCAGGCTCGTTGCCTTTTTCAAAAATATACTATAAAAGAAAGTAGAAAGAATTTAAAAATGAAAGGGAGCAGAGGACCTTGCGGCCATGCTCCCTTTCGGTTGAGTGAAACCGATTCCCGGCAGGCTGACGGTTCCGAAGAACCGCCAGCCGCCGAGTTTCGGGTGCCAGAGTTACTGGCTCTGGAACTGCTTGCGAAGGCGCCCGACCATGCACATGCCGAGCTTGTTGACCTTCCGGGCAGTTTCCACCGGATCACCGCCTTCGTTGACCAGCTGCCAGTAGGCGAGCGTGGCCGCGGAGCCGATGTAGGTGGCGTAGACGGTGCCGGCGTCCTCGGGGATTTCCGACTTGCCAGCCACGAGCTGCTTCACCAGCTTCTGGACCTTCTCCTCGCGGCGGTCGGTCCAGTTGAGCATCTCGCCCGTCGAG
>JAGQHH010000002.1 GCA_020431945.1 Cyanobacteria bacterium HKST-UBA02
CCTTCGGTCATTTCATCGAGTACTACCCGATTGGCTTCGAGCATGTCGTCTTTTTTACCGGTATCGAGCCACCAGCTTCCCAGGACATGACTGTCCACCCGGTGCTTGGTCTCGATCAGTTTCTGGATGGCGTCGGTGATCTCGAGCTCGCCCCGGCGGCTCGGTTTGATCTGGGAGATCGCTTTGTGGATCTCGTTGTTGAACAGATAAACACCGACCAGGGCCAGGTTGGATTTGGGCTTGGCCGGCTTCTCCTCGAGACAGAGGATGTGTCCGTCCCCGTTCAATTGGGCTACGCCGAAAGAAGATGGATTGGCTACTTCTTTCAGGAGGATGAAGGCATCGGCGCCGCCTTCGTTGAAGCGCTTCACCAGGGGACCGACCCCGTCTTTGATCAGGTTGTCCCCGAGATACATGACGAATGGCTCTTCACCCAGGAAATCAGATGCTGTCTTGACGGCATGGGCGAGACCCAGGGGCTCTTCCTGGAGGATATAGACGACCTTGATGCCCCAGCGGCTGCCGTCGCCGACACAGCTTTTGACGTCTTCACCGGTCTCCGGGCTGATGATGATGCCAATCTCATTGATGCCGGCGTCGATGAGAGCCTCGATCCCGTAGAACAGGATCGGCTTGTTGGCTACTGGAAGGAGCTGTTTGGCGGCTGTGTGAGTGATAGGCCGCATCCGAGTACCTTTACCGCCGCTGAGAATAAGTCCCTTCATTTTGTTCACTAGCCTTTGTCTTGGGTTCGTCTGTTTTGTCTGCGTTAGTCTTGTCAGATTCAGTCTTGTCTACGATGCCGCGCCTGGAGAGGACTGCCCCCACTGTGGCGAACATGATTTTCCAGTCGAGCCAGTAATTCCAGTGGTCGCAGTACCATTTGTCCAGTTCGACCTTTTTCTCGTCCGGAAGCTCGTCGCGGCCGTTTATCTGGGCCCAGCCGGTAATCCCGGGTGGGTACTCCAGAACGCCCGCCTCATCACGCATGGCGTTGAGCGAGGTCTGATTATACAGAGCCGGGCGCGGTCCTACCAGGCTCATATCACCGGTGATTACATTGATCAGTTGCGGGATCTCGTCCAGGCTCGTCTTGCGAAGAATAGCTCCCACGCGGGTTATCGGGCTCGGCATTTTGAGCATCTGGTCGGTGGGCAGGTTCGGGGTGCCCGTTTTCATAGTGCGAAATTTATAAATTTGAAAGAATTCGCCGTGCCTGCCGAACCGCTTCTGGGTGAAGAGCACCGGTCCCCTGGACTCGAGCACGATGGCCAGGGCGACAAGAGGCGCAAAGGGCAGGAAGCATGCCAGGGCGATGGCAGCAAGCAGGATGTCGGTAAGGCGTTTGACGAGCATATGCGCCGGCTATTGTAATCTCCCGGAGGCGCCCTGGTTGTTAATTTGTGCCTTAAATTTCACGTCCATTAAAGGATAGAATTGGCCTGGAGAAGCAAATGACCGAAGAAAGCTCAATCGATTTCAGTCCACCGGCGGTGGAAGCCGACATGAACTTTGCCCCGGAGCCGGGACGGATGAGTCGTGTCTCGATCATCATTGTTAGCTGGAATACCGTCGACCTGCTCCGGCGCTGCCTCGAGACCCTCAAAGATGAGCTCAAGGCGAGTCCCATGGTGGATCCCGAGGTCTTCGTGGTGGACAATGCCAGCAAAGACGGATCCGCCGAGATGGTAGCCCTGGAGCATCCCTGGGTGAATCTCACCGCCAACAGCGACAATCGCGGTTTCGCCAAAGCCAACAATCAGGTCCTCGCCATGACCCGGGGCGACTATGTTCTGCTTCTCAATCCGGACACCGAGATTCAGAAAGGCACCCTGGCCACCCTGATCGATTTTTTCCATGCCCATCCCGGAGCCGGGGTGGTGGCTCCCCAGCTACTCAATACCGATCGCTCCATACAGCGCTCTTGCCGGGCGTTCCCGACCTTCCTCGGGATGCTCTATGAGCTCATCGGCTTGAGCCAGATGTTTTCGCCGGGCTCCAGATATGGTGCTAAATTCCGCGAGTACAAGATGCTCGACTGGAACCATGACGACGAACGTCAGGTCGACCAGCCCGAGGGCGCCTGTCTCATGGTCAGGCGCGAGGTCATCGAAAAGGTCGGAATTCTCGACGAAGGTTATTTCATGCTCTTCGAGGAAGTCGACTGGTGCTATCGCATCAAGGAAGCGGGCTACGAGATCTGGTTCACCCCGCGAGCCCGGGTGGTGCACCATTACGGACAATCGATCAAACAGGTAAAAGTGAGGATGATCCTCTCCTCGCACCGCGGGCTTTACCGTTTCTGGAGCAAGCACTATAAGAAAAGTCGCTGGTATCTCGCTCCGATTGCTTATTGCGGGCTCATGTCCCTGGCATATGCTCGCATCGCGGCTTACAAGCTCAAGTCAGTGCTTGTCAGGGATTGATGGAGCGTGGTGTAGGCAAAGCCGTGGCCGGTGGAGTGGCAGCCTTTCTGGCTGTGGGGGTGCTCTGCGCTCTCTATGTAGTCGGTCAGCCCCTGGCGGCGCTTATTCCAGCGCTCTTCGCCGGGCTCTGGGCTTTCGAGCTCCTCTGTGTCCGGGATGATCCGGAGACTTTCAACTTCCTCAATCCGCCGGTGAGGGAATACCACTGCTCTCTGGCCGAAGCCATGGACGCCATCATCGCCGTCCTCTCCGATTCGGTCTACGGACCCAAGGAAGACCAGTGGACCATAGAGAAAGAAGGAAGCGATTTCGTCGTAGCCAGCCTCACTTATCTGGATGTGGCATCCCAGTCCCGGAGCAAGCGAGGCTCCCAGGGGAAAGTCGAGCGCCAGCTCCGGCTCGAGGCTTATCTCCGGGAAGTGTCGGTGCGCCACACGAGAGTACAACTGGAATTCAATCTGATACCGCTTTCCATGAGCTACGGCAGCACCGGCGATGTCGTGGACGATTTCGAGAACGACCTCGATGATCAACTTGCCGGTCTCGAGGGCCAGTGCTACCAGCGGGTTCGATCGGTTCGGGTAGTGCCCGGGGCGATTTTCCTGGCGGTCACCGGGGGGCTATTGCTCCTCTTCGTGATGGAGGTGGTATCGGGCTTATGAGCCAGGCTGAAAAGCTCGATGATGCTTATGACGTCCTCAGGCTACCCAGGGGCGCCTCCCTGAAGGCTGTGCGGCGCCGGCGCCGGGCTGTGGTGAAGCTGCTCGACGACGAGCGACTCAGCGAGATGGAAGGCAGCTTCAAAACGCTGCTCAGGCACTTCACCGGCGGCGAGCACGACGGAACGACCCGCTGTGTCTGCCAGCCCGACCGGGCCTCCTACTCGGCTACGCCTTTTCAAGGGAAGCAGCGTAAGGGCTTCGATAAGCGTACCGCTATTGAAGAAGCGATTTTTCAGCAAGCCGAATTGGAAGGGCAGATCTGGCGCTGGCGTATTGCCATCGTATATGGTGTGGTTTTTCTGGTCACCTGCGCCTGGGGCTGGCGCCAGCATATCTCGCATCCAGGCAGTGAATGGCTGCGCCCGCGTACCCTGGAGGAGCTGCGCCCGCGTGCCGGCGAGCGTTTTTCAGGAGGCGCGGATGAGCAATATCCGGGTGACGAAAGCGGTGTGTCCCCTGAAATGGGATCGCCCGGTGCCGCCCCGGATCAGGCGCCCCGGCGCGAGCCGATCTATTTGCCGCCGGAGCTCATCACTCCGGAGATGACCGCCATCCAGAACGGCATCACCGCCCGGCGTCGCAGTATCGACAACATGAACCAGCAGCTCAGCTATCTCAGGAAGCAGAAATATATTGCTACCCCCGAAACTGCCACTGCTCTGGACACCGAGATGGCCAGGCTCCTGGCTGCACGGACGCGGCTGGAGTCCGCCATCGAGCAGGATCAGGATCGTCTCTACGATCTCATGAAAGCAGCTGCTGACGCGGCAGCCGGCGAGCAGGAAGGAGACGAAGCTGGTGCAGATGCCGAGCCAGAATCTGAGTCTGAGTCTGAGTAGCTCGTATCCGAAAATTCTGTCACGGCACCCGTGACAGAATGATTTGAGATGCAGAGTCTCTTCCGGGTAGAATCCAGTCTATGAGACACAGGGATCTGCCTGAGCGATATGTAGTCATCTCCGAGCTGGGCTCGGGTGGAATGGGCTCGGTCTACCTTGTAACCGACTCGGTTCTCAATAAACATGTTGCGGTCAAGGTTCTATCCAAGCCTGTGGCGGAAGCCGATCCCGTATCGGTGCGGCGGTTCCAGCGCGAAGCCAGGGCTGCGGGCAACCTCAATCACGAGAACATCGTCAAGATCCTCGATTTCGGGGTCAATGAAAACGAGCAGCCGTACCTCGTTATGGAGCACTTCGATGGTCTCACTCTCGAGGACATGATCGGCAAAGGCGGTCCTCTTTCTCTCGAGATCGCCCTGGAGATCTTCAGCCAGGTCTGCCGGGCTATTTCTCATACCCATGAAAATGGCATCGTCCACAGGGACCTGAAGTCGTCCAATATTCTGGTCAGGCAGGATAACACCGGGACCTTTCAGGTGAAGCTGATCGACTTCGGGATTGCTTGTTTCGCCGAGCAGACCGACACTCATTCAAAAGTAACCACAGGCAATGCCATTCTGGGCAGTCCCCTCTATATGAGCCCGGAGCAGGCAAGCG